>JAEWFU010000344.1 GCA_023388675.1 Pseudomonadota bacterium
TGCGTGGACACTACGGCAGCAGGCGGCAACGCCAGCCTGCTTGCCGCTGCGGAGTAGGGCTCAGCCTGCCTCGGGGCGATGGCCGAAGCGCAGCAGGTTGCCTTGGGGATCGTGGATATAGAACTCCACCATGCCCCACGGCCGCAAGGCCAGGTCGCTGAGGCGCTCCACACCCTGTTCGCGGTATTCGGCATGCAGGGCGGCTATCTGGCCCCCGCGTATGTAGCATGACGAAACTTCCGGCAGCTTCGGGTCGTCGCAGAGCCAGAAGTGCAGTTCCATCTCGTCGCGGCGTACGATCAGGTGATTGACCGATTCCGGGCCAATGACGGTGAAGCCGAGACGATCGCGGTAGAACGACCGCGTAACGCTCATATCCACCGACGGCAGGATCGGGATGGCGCGAGCGAAATCCGCGGCATCCTCACCCATCTTCAGGCGCCTTCCACCACTGTGAAGCCCTCGAACTGAGGGTGGCCGAGATAGACGGGCTTATGGTCGCCGGCGTTGCGGTGCGCGTCGCGGAAATTCTGCGACTTCGTCCAGGCCTGGAAGTCGTCGTAGCTTTCCCAGACGGTGTGCGAGGCAAACAGCGTGTAGCCTTCTTCCTCGTTCACCGGACCGCGCAGCAGATGGAACTCGCGGAAACCCTTCATCTCGTTGAGCTTGGAGTCGCGGTTCTTCCAGATCGTCTCGAAATCCGCTTCCGAGCCGTTCTTCACCTTGAAGCGATTCATGGCGATGTACATGATGACCTTCCTTTCATGATGCCGGGTTGCCGGCTAGCTGTTCGAAGTCTTCCTGTGGGCCACCGCAGCGGCCTGCCGGCGCGGTGTGAAGTCGATTACGTTGCCGGGCAGGAATGCCGGTCTTGCAGGCGTCGGTCCTTGCCCGGCCTGGGTGAACGCGCCTTCGCGAACGGTGTGAAGCTCGACCACGTTTGGGTCGCCCTCGACGGTCAGCGCCCGCTGCTCGATCAGTTCAAGCAACCTGGGATGCAACCCGTCCCCGCGCGCTGCGGCGAGCTTATGAAAACTGAGGAAGCCGGACATCGTCCAATCTCAACGGGTGAAGGCCAGAGGCAGGTTGAAGGGCCAGCTCGACCGACCCGCGGCGTCCGGAATCGGCGGGAAGGGGGCGGCGCGGTGAACCGTGTCGAGCGCGGCCTTGTCCAGGTTTGGCGAACCTGAACTACGCGCGATGCGCACGCCGCTCACGCTGCCGGATCGGCTGACGGTGAAGCTGACCAGGACTTCGCCGCGTTCGCGTCCGCGCGGCGAGCGCACCGCGCGGCGCAATTTCCGCGCGACCTGGCCCGGATAGTTGGACACGGCCGCGTTGCCTTCGGCAGACCGGCGCTGGTTGCCGGCAGAGTCGTTGGCCGCGCGACCCTGGGCAGAACCTCGCTCCGTGCCTCTCCTGGCGTTCGCCTGCGCGTTGCCCTGGGAGCCGGCGGCCGGGCGCTTGGCTTGCTGCGTCGGCTTTTCGCGCCTTGGCTGTTCCGTGCGCTGGCGTTCGACGCGCGGGGCAGGAGGCGTGTAGTCGGGACGGGGCTTCGGCAGCGGCGCACGCATCAGGGCTGCGACTTGCTCGTTGTCTTCGACGGGTTCGACGGTCTCCACCTCGACCGGGCTGGCGGTGAGGACGTCGACCGTGGTTTCACGCTCGGTCGGCGGCAGTGCCGCGATCTCGACCTCGGACTGCGCTTCCGCCAGTTGGGCGGCGGGCGAGGGCACGGTTTCTGCGCGAACCGGTTCCTGCTGCTCCACTTCCGTGGTCTCCTGCGGTGGCGTCTCTTCCACAGGTTCGGTTCGCTCCACCGGCGTCGTTTCGACCGGACGTGCGGTCTCGACCGGCGTCGCTTCGTCGACTTCCACCGCATCGGTGGGGACGGCTTCTGCCTCCGTCGGCTCGACCGGTTCCGCCGCTTCGATTGCCTGACCGGCGGCAAGCATGTCGACTTCCGAAAACCCGAGTGCTGCAAGATCGACTTCGATCGCCGTCGAGCCGGCGATCTGAATGGGTTCCGGGGGCGGCTCGCGCATGACCCACCATGCCGCCGTGGCATGAGCGGTCAGCATGACCAGTGCAGCCATCGTCCATAGAACGACCTGGCCCGGCGTGGTGCGGGCGAGCTGCCGCGACCAGGCTATGTCGGGGCGAGGACTCATGGCTGCGCTTCACCTGCCGGTTCGACGGTTGTCGCGGCTGCGCCGCCCGGCGCCGCGTCAAGGCCGACCAGCGCGATCTTGGTGTAGCCCGCCATCCGCACCAGGTTCATGACGGTCATCAGGTCGCCATAGGCGACCGCCTTGTCTGCGCGCAGGAACACGCGCGCTTCCTTGTCGCCATCGGTGCTGCGCTCGAGCGCGGCGGCGAGCTGCTCGTGGTTCACCGCATCGTCGCCCACGGAGACGGTCAGGTCTTCCTGCACCGTCACGTAGAGCGGCTCGTCCGGGCGCGGCTGCGCCTGGGCGTTTGAGGCCGGCAGATCGACATTGATGTCGACGGTTGCCAGGGGTGCGGCCACCATGAAGATGATGAGCAGCACCAGCATCACGTCGATGAACGGGGTGACGTTGATCTCGTGGCTTTCGACGAGATCGTCGCTCTCGGTATTGCTGTTGAGGCTACCGGCCATGGGTCCGCTCCGCGTTATTCCGCGGCCTGCGCGCGAGCCGCGCCGTGCCCGGTCGCAAGGGCGCGGCGATCGATGTCACGGCTGACGAGACGCTCGACCGCTGCCGAGGCGTCCGCCAGCAGGAGCCTGTATCCGGCGATGGCGCGCGCGAACACGTTGTAGATGACGACGGCGGGGATGGCCGCCACGAGGCCGAGAGCGGTCGCCAGCAGAGCCTCGGCGATGCCCGGCGCGACGATGGCGAGATTGGTGGTCTGCGCCTGCGAGATGCCAATGAACGAATTCATGATGCCCCATACGGTGCCGAACAGGCCGACGAAGGGCGCAGTCGAACCGATGGTTGCGAGAACGCCGGTGCCGCGCGTCATGCGACGGGCGGCCTGCGCCTCGATGCGGCCGAGGTGCGACGCGACGCGCTCCTTCAGGCCGGCTGAATTGCCGTCGTGTTGCGGCCCGGAAAGGGCTGCTTCGTGCCCAGCCGCGCGCACCAGCAAGGTCGCGGGGCCGCTGCCCACGCCCTCCATCGCAAGCCCTGCCTCCTCGAGGCTCTTGGCTGCGATGATGCGCTCAAGCGCATGGGAGACGCGGCGCTTGGCGGCGGCAAGCTCGAGCGATTTGGCGAGCCACACCGTCCACGTGACCAGTGAGGCGAAGGCCAGACCGATCATCACGCCCTTGACCACCCAGTCGGCGGCCATGAACATGCCCCACGGCGACAGGTCATGCGGCAGGGTGGAGATCTGCGTGCCTTGCGTGGCCTCGCCCGATGGCTCGGTAACAGCGTTTTCTTCCGTAGCGGGCTCGACGACCGGCGTGCCCGTTTCGGGAGCCTGCGCCTCGTCGGCGACGGGAGTGTCGCTCGATTGAGCGAACGTGCCTGACACGGGCGCCACGGCGATAAAGGCCGAGACCAGCAGGATCGTAAGGGGGCGGGCGAGGGGAGATAGGATCATCACAGGTGCAAGCCGAAGGTTAGATGCCGAACGCGGTATCGGTCCGCGTTTCCGTTTTGAGG
>JAEWFU010000535.1 GCA_023388675.1 Pseudomonadota bacterium
GATACGGCGTCGCGCCGGCCAGCGCTTCCTCCTGCCGGCCATCCGCCAGCGCACGCTGGAGGAAATCGGTGGCCTCGGCGAGATCGGCGAGCGCGGCGTCGCACCGTTCCGCCGTCGCACCGAAACCATCGGCGTTGGACTTGCGCAGCGCTTCGATGTCGCCGCGCAACTCATCGATATAGCCCTTCACGTGCTCACCGCCGGACAACGGCAGCTTGCGGGTGACGAGGTCGATGGCCTGGATGCCGTTGGTGCCTTCGTAGATCGGAGCGATGCGTGCGTCGCGCAGCAAGGCAGCCGCACCGGTCTCCTCGATATAGCCCATGCCGCCATGTACCTGCACGCCGATCGAGGCGACGTCGACGCCGACATCGGTGGCGAAGGCCTTCGCAACCGGTGTCAACAGGTTCGCGCGTTCCTGCCAGTGGCGGGCGTCGTCGCCGGTGCCAGTGCGAGCCATGTCGAGCGCATGCGCGCATGAGTACGAGATCGAGCGCGCGACCTGGGTCAGCGCCTTCATGGTCAGCAGGTTGCGCTTGACGTCGGCGTGGTGGACGATCGGTGCCATCCCCTCGCCGTCGAAGCCGGCCGCTTTGCCCTGCCGGCGCTCCTGCGCATAGGCAAGCGCCTGCTGGCGTGCGGCTTCCGCAATCGCAACGCCCTGCATGGCGACCGCAAGGCGGGCATTGTTCATCATGGTGAACATGCAGGCGAGTCCCTTGTTCTCCTCGCCGATCAGCCAGCCGATCGCGCCGGGCTCGCGATCCTTCGCGAAGCCGTCGCCATAGATCATCGTACAGGTCGGGGAGGCGTGAATGCCAAGCTTGTGCTCAATGGAAGAGCAAAACGCGTCGTTGCGCGCGCCGAGCGAGCCATCCTCGTTGACGAAGAATTTCGGCACAAGAAAGAGCGAGATGCCACGCGTGCCGGCGGGCGCGTCGGGAAGGCGCGCGAGCACGAGATGCACGATATTGTCAGTGAAATCGTGCTCGCCATAGGTAATGAATATCTTCTGCCCGAAGATGCGGTAGGTGCCGTCGCCGACGGGTTCGGCACGCGAGCGCAGAGCGGCGAGGTCGGAGCCCGCCTGCGGCTCCGTCAGGTTCATCGTGCCCATCCACTCGCCGGATACGAGCTTTTCGAGATAGGTCGCCTTCAGTTCGTCCGAGCCGTGTTTTTCCAGCGCCTCGACCGCGCCCATGGTGAGCGTGGGGCCGATAGCGAAGGCCATCGATCCCGAATTCCACATCTCAAGCGCTGCAACCGACAGCATCTGCGGCAGGCCCTGCCCGCCAAAGTCTTCCGGGCCGGTGAGCGCGTTCCAGCCACCTTCCGTCCAGCGGCGGTAAAGGTCTTTCCAGCCGGGCGGCGTGGTGACCGCCGCATCCTTGAGCACCGCGCCATGCTCGTCGCCGATCTTGCGCAGGGGCGTGACCTCGTCGGTCGCGAAACGCCCGGCCTCGCCCAGGATGGCGTCGACGAGGTCCTCCGACAGATCGCCCAGGCGACCGGCGTCCAACGCGGCGCCCAGGCCGGCAACATGCTTAAGGGTGTGAGCGATCTCGTCTACGGGCGCGCGATACATCCGCGTTTCTCCTCCTGCTGCGTCCCGGAACCCTGCCCGCACGGCGGGCCTTCCGTCCATCCTTTTTCACCGCAGAGTGCTATTTCCTTTTTACGTAAACGTCAAACACCGTTCCGGACCCGTACGCATGCTACGGCGGCATCGCTTCTCACCGTTCACCGGCGGGATTAAGCTTGGCATGACTTGAACCACGGCCCATCGCGAACCCGGAGGCCTTTCCGTGCTGACGTTCGAATTCGAGACGACGCTGATTCACTGGCGAGGCCCCGCGCCGTTTTTCTTCGCGCCGATCCCGCCGCAGCACGGCGCGGAAATCAGACGCATAGCGAAGCTGGTCACCTATGGCTGGGGCGTGATTCCCGTCGAGGCGGAAATTCGCAGCACGGTGTTTCGGACGTCGCTGTTCCCGAGGGAGGACACCTACCTTCTGCCCGTCAAGAATGTGGTGCGACACAGAATTGGCGTAACCGCGGGCGATCCGGTTTCCGTCTCCATGACTGTTGGCCCTTCCGTACGATAGCAGGTCCGCGCCCGTCCCGGCCTTCAGACGTGAGGGTCATTCGTCGTGCGTCCTTCGAGGCTCGCGGAGCCTGTCCTCGGGCTTGCCAAAGGCAAGACCCGGGGGCTCGCACCTCAGAGTCTGGCCCATAAATGTGTGTGGTCATTTAGCGAGCCTTCTAGAGATGAGTTTGACGCTTGCGATGACGAGCCAGGCATTGGCGCTTTCGATTGTCCTTTCGTGATCTTTGGCGAGCCTTCGGTTTCGTCCGAACCAGGCGAAGGTGCGTTCCACGACCCAGCGTCTGGGCAGGAGTTGAAAGCCTTTTGTGCCGTGCGGACGCTGAACGATGTCGATCCTCCATGGCCCGCAATCGGCGAGCGCGGCGAGAAGCTTGGGGCCTCTGTAGACCCGGTCGGCCAGGATGTGACGCAGCGGCAAGGCCTTGGCGAGGCTGTTGAGCAGGGGCACGGCGCCATGGCTGTCCTGCAGGTTGGCCTGATGCACGAGGCTGGCCAGGAGGAAGCCCTGGGTGTCGGTGACGATATGGCGCTTGCGGCCCTTGATGCGCTTGGCTGCATCCAGCCCGCGCGGGCCGCCGCTCTCGGTCGTGGCCACGCTCTGGCTGTCGATGATGCCCAGCGAGGGGACGGCGGCGCGGCCTTGCGCCTGTCGGGCCCGCCCGACCAGCGTCGCGTTCAGCCGCTCCCATACGCCCTTGTCGCGCCACAGGTAGAAATAGCGCTGCACGGTCGAACGCGGCGGGAAATCGCGCGGCACGGCACGCCACTGGCAACCCGTCGACAGGATGTAGAACAGGGCGTCGACCACATCGCGAAGCCGCGTCGTGCGCGGACGGCCCCGCCTCGAGGCTGCCGGCAGCGCTGGGGCAATGATCGCCCATTCGCCATCCGTCACATCGCTTGCATAACGGGGCAGTTCCCGCGCATGCTGCCCGCGGGTGATCTCGGTCCAAACCATCGCATGATCCCTTCGTCGCTCGCAACGTCAAGGAATCACACCAAACCGGGATCACCTACCAATTTCGGGCCAGACTCTGAGGTGCGAGCAAAGCGAGCCTCGAAGGACGCACCAGAATGAAAAAAGCCGCCCGGAGGCGGCCTTTAAGAGTGTTCGAACCGGCAGCAGCCGATCAGTTCAGCTTCGCCTTGACGTCGTCGAGGGTCGACTTGAACAGGGCGGCATCGGCGCGGGCATCGACCTTGTCGGCCAGCAGCTTGCCGGCAGCCTCGATGGCGATATCGACGGCGCTGCTGCGCACCTCGTTGACCGCGTCACGCTCGGCCTGGGCGATCTTCTGCTCGGCCAGCGCGGTGCGGCGCGCAACGTAGTCCTCGGTCTTCTGCTTGGCTTCCGACACCAGAAGCTCGGCCTCGCGCTTGGCCGCTGCGACGATGTCGCCCGCTTCCTGCTCGGCTTCCTTGCGCTTGCGCTGGTACTCTGCCAGCAGTTGCTGGGCCTCCTCGCGCAGGCGGCGTGCTTCCTCGAGATCGTTGCGAATACGCTCGGCGCGGGCGTCGAGCGACTTCGAGATCATCCCCGGCACGCGCAGATAGGCCATGAGCGCCAGGAAGATGAAGAGAGCCGCTGTAGCCCAGAATGTAGCATCCATGATCCTACCTCCTCGAAGCCTTGACGGCGGACGACACGGCGGATTTGTCCATCGCGGTGCCGATCAATTCCTGAACGATCAGACCTGTGGTCTCCTCGGCGATCTGGCCGACGTCGCGCATGGCGGCGTCCTTGATCAGCGCGATGCGCGCCTCAGCTTCCGAAAGCCTGGATTCCATCGCTGCCTCGACCTGCCTGCGCTCGGCCTCGGCTTCCGCCTTGGCACCTTCGCGGGCTTCCTGACCGATGGTGTTGGCCTTGGCCTTGGCGTCGGCAAGTTCCTGCTCGTAGGCGGCAAGGGCTGCGTCGGCCTCTTCCTTCAGCTTGGCAGCCTGGTCGAGATCCTGCGCGATACGATCGCTGCGAACCTCGAGGATGCCGCCGATGCGCGGCAGAACCACCTTCTGCAGGAACAGGTAGAACAGGCCGAAGGTAATCGCCAGCCAAAGAAGCTGCGACGGATATGTGGAGGAATCGAACGGCGGGAACGAGCCGCCGCCAGCGCCGTGCTCGGCACCAACTTCGGAATGCGTCTCGCCGTGCGCTTCCGTTTCCGATTCCTGCGCAAATGCAGGCGCCACGAACATGGGCTACCCCTGTCTAGAGAGTGGCCGGCCGCGCGAGGCGGCCGGCATATCCGGCTTCAGTCTTAGACGGCGAACAGCAGCAGCAGCGCGACCAGCAGCGAGAAGATGCCGAGCGCTTCCGTCACCGCGAAGCCGAAAATCAGGCGGCCGAACTGGCCGTCAGCAGCCGAAGGATTGCGCAGGGCGCCGGCGAGGTAGTTGCCGAAGATGTGGCCGAGACCAATGCCCGCCCCGCCCATGCCAAGGCAGGCAATACCGGCGCCGATGAACTTTGCTGCTTCCGCTTCCATGGTAGAACTCCTTCAATGGAACTTTGAGATTGATGCGGTTTCGAAGTTGGCGGGAGAGCCCGCCGGTGAACGTGTCAGTGCGACGGATGAAGCGCGTCGTTGAGATACATGCACGTCAGGACGGCGAAGACGTAGGCCTGCAGGAACGACACCAAGAACTCCAGACCGGTCAGCGCAATCGTCATGAGCAGCGGCAGGATGGCGCCACCGATACCCAGCGCGCCCATTGAGCCGAGCGAAACGACGAAGCCCGCGAAGACCTTGAGCGTGATGTGGCCGGCCAGCATGTTGGCGAAGAGACGCACCGAGAGGCTGATCGGGCGCGACAGGAACGAAATCACCTCGATCAGCACAACCAGCGGCACCAGGATGGCCGGCACGCCTTCAGGTACGAACAGGCCGAGGAATTTGAGACCGTGCTTCCAGAAGCCGTAGACGACGACTGTGCCCATCACCAGCATCGCAAGCGCGAAGGTGACGATGATGTGGCTGGTGATGGTGAAGAAGTAGGGGAACATGCCCAGCAGGTTGGCCACCAGCACGAACATGAACAGCGAGAACACCAGCGGAAAGAACTTCATGCCGTGGGAACCGGCAGCATCGCGCAGCATGTTGGCGACGAATTCGTATGACATCTCCGAAACCGACTGGAGGCGGCTGGGAACCAGCCCCCGGCTCGAGGTGGTCAGATACAGGAATGCGCTGGCGGTCGCCACCGTGGCAACCATGAACAGCGACGAGTTGGTGAACGAAAAGTCGAGCCCGCCGATCTCGATCGGAATCAAATTCGAGATCTGAAACTGGTGAATTGGATCGTTGGCCAACCTGGAACCCCTCGATGCGTCACGCGCGCCACGCGGCGCAATTCAATCTCAATCTGGCCGTCCGGCGCCATCCGGTGCCTTCGGCCCCGCCTCGGCGACCATGCCTACTGAACGCAGGACATTGAGCACGCCGGCGGCAAATCCCAGAAGCAGGAAGATGATGAGACCCCATGGCGACGTGCCCGCCACGCGATCGATCAGCCATCCCAGGCCTGCCCCTACCGCTATCCCCGCGATGAACTCGCTCGACAGCTTCAGCGCCTGTCCGAAACCGGCCATGCCGCCGGTCGCGGGTTTACTCTCGGTTTCGTCCCGCGCCGGTTTCCTGGCTGCCAGAGCCGCATCCAGTTCACGGCTGCGGCGGACGAGGTCTTGCTCGCGGCTGTGCGATCCTGACGCTGCGCCGGGCTTTTCGTCTCCGGTTTCGTCTGGCCTGTGTGAGCCGGCCACCGCGAACCTCCTGCCCGAACAGCCGCTGTCGGCTCTCCGCTTTCAAAGTCGCGCGCAACATAGTTAGGGGTATGTCCCCAGTCAAGCCGGGTCTGGACCGCTTAAAGGAACTTATTTGCCAAATAATTTCAACTACTTGGCTATATGCGACAATGCGTCGTCAGGCAAAGTCGGATGGATCGGCGCGAATCCCCGCGCCAAGGCGGCCTCAGCTCCAGCCGCCACCATAGGTACGATAGAAGATATGCAGACCGATCTTCTTCATCTTTTCCATGGTGCGCGCCCAGCGAGGGTGCACATAGGTGGCGTGATAGTGCGTGGCCGAGCCCACTTCCGGAATGAAGATCTTGCCTGCGGTGACGGCCATGCCTACCTCCTGCGCCACCTTGTAGTGAGAGGCGCTGCGGACGCGCGGACGCGAGCCGTCGCAGGCAAACGAGAACTGGCAGCGGTTGCGCCAGTCGCGATTCTGGTAGACGACGCCGCAGATCGTCGACGGGTAGGTCGGGTTGCGGACACGATTGAGGATGACCTGCGCAACGGCGGCCTGGCCCTTTACGTTTTCCCCGCGCGCCTCGAAATAGATGCCCTCGGCCAGGCATTTCTGCTCGGCCGACGAAAACACGCTGGCCGGCAAGGGCTTGCTCATCCATTCGTGGTCCCCTGCCGTAACCGGTGGAATGAACCTTCCGGCGCTCTCGTCCTGCTCGTTCTTCAGCAGGCTGGCAAAGGGCGAGGCGGTCGCGTAGTCGGGCTCCGGCGGCGCATAGGCGGTCGCCAGGATGTCGGCCTTTTCGTTGGTGACGAGCGAGGCAAGGAAAGCCGGAACGCCGGGATCGATCTTGTCTTCCTTGATGTGGAAGGCACCGGCGATCTGGATTTCCTTGCCCCTGATATCCGGCACCGCGAAAGCCATCGCCACCTCGGGCTCGACCTCGAGGTCGAGCAACGAACTGGTGCGCTCGAAGACCGAGCCGGCGTTGAACAGTTTCGGCGGCGCCACGGGCGCGACGTTGACGATACGACCGCGCTTGTCGGCCCGATTGATGCGCGTCTCGTCAGGCGTTTCGCTCGCCGCGCCTTTGCCGCGAAACGCGACCGAGCCGAGACCTGCGGTGTTCAGGCCTCCACCGGAAATCGAGCCCGTGGTTGTAGAATCGAGGAACGGCATTTCAGCCTGATGAACCGAACCCGCGACGGCGCGCTCGACGAAGGAGCCCCAGCGCTCTCCGCCCCGCTCCACGCCGGAAACATAGGTGGCAATATCCTGATAGGCGGCCTGGGTCGGCGAACAGACCCAGATGCCGAGACCGACCATGAAAGGAGCAGCAAGGGAACGCATGCTGCCGACGACATCCCGCCGGCGCAAAACCTTTCGACGCAGCACGAATTCTCTCCAGAAACCCAACTCAACCGAACAGGCCGCGATAGTCAGGCATTAACCTTGATGGAGCGTTAACAATGCGGGCAAGGCGGGATCATGGCGGCCGGACAATGTGCGGCAAGGCGCCTCAGCGGCGCTTCCTGGCCTTGTTGGCAAACGGATTGTCCGGCGCACGCAGAGCCATGCGGATCGGCACGCCCGGCATCTCGAAAGTCTCGCGCAGGCCGTTCACCAGATAACGGATATAGGATTGCGGCATCGCATCGGGGCGCGAGCACGAAAGCACGAAACCAGGCGGGCGCGTCTTGGCCTGGGTGATGTATTTGATCTTGAGCCGCCTGCCGGCCACAGCCGGAGGCGGGTGATGCGCAAGAACGCCTTCCAGCCAGCGATTGAGCTTGCCCGTCGAGACGCGGCGGTTCCAGACGCGATGCGTCTTCTCGATCGCCTCCATAAGCTTGTCGAGGCCCCTGCCCGTCTCGGCGGAAACCGGCACGGCCTGAAGACCGCGCACCTGCGGCAGCAGCCGCTCGGTCTTCTCGCGCAGCTCGGCCAGCAGTTCCTGCCGGTTCTCGATCAGGTCCCATTTGTTGAAGGCGAGAACGGGCGCGCGTCCTTCGCGGATGATCAGGTCGGCGATCTGCAAATCCTGCTTCTCGAACGGGATGGTCGCGTCGAAGACGATCACGACGACCTCGGCGAAACGGATGGCACGCAACCCGTCTGCAACGGAAAGCTTTTCGAGCTTTTCCTGAACCCGTGCCTTGCGGCGCATGCCCGCAGTGTCGAACAGTTTGATGCGTCGGCCGCGCCAATCCCAGTCGACCGAAATCGAATCGCGCGTGATTCCCGCTTCCGGGCCGGTCAGCAGGCGCTCCTCGCCCAGCAAGGTATTGATCAGCGTCGACTTGCCGGCATTCGGACGACCGACGACCGCGATACGCAGCGGCTTGGTCGCGTCATATTCCGGCACGGTCTCGGCATCGGGATCATCGATATCCTCGCCTATCAACACGCCCGTCGAAGCAGCGGCAGCCGGTTCATCCTCGTCGTCGCCCAGCGCTCGCTCCTCGCCGAGGGCTTCGATGATCGCCTCGCGCAGATCGGGCATGCCTTCGCCATGCTCTGCGGAAATCGGGATCGGTTCGCCGAGGCCGAGTTCCCAGCCCTCCAGCATTCCGCCCTGAGCGCCGCGTGTCTCGGCCTTGTTGGCGACCAGCACCACGGGCTTGCCCGTACGTCGCACGACCTCGGCGAAGGTGCGGTCGTCCGGCATCAGGCCCGTTCGGGCGTCGATGAGGAACAGCACCAGATCGGCTTCGTCTATCGCGGTTTCGGTCTGCGCGCGCATGCGGCCTTCCAGCGAGGACGCGGCGGCATCCTCGAGGCCCGCGGTGTCTATGACGTCGAAACGGAGATCGAAGAGTTTCGCAGGATGCACGCGACGGTCGCGCGTGACACCGGGCGTGTCGTCAACGAGCGCGAGCTTGCGCCCGGCAAGCCGGTTGAACAACGTCGACTTGCCGACGTTGGGACGGCCGATGATCGA
>JAEWFU010000352.1 GCA_023388675.1 Pseudomonadota bacterium
GTTCCGCGCAGTCGCTCGGAGCCGGCGACAAGCGCGCCCTCGATCGCCTGGGCACGCTCGTCGATCTGGCCGGCATGGCTTGCAAGCGCCTCATCGATGCGCGCGACCTCGCTGCCGAGCGCGCCACGCATCTGTTCGACGCTGCGGCTGAGAGCCGCCTGGAGATCCAGCGTGCGCTCGCCGATCACATTGGTCTGCCGGTCGAATGCATCCTCGACCTTCGCGATGTCGACCGAAATTGCCGTGGTGAGGTCCTTCTGCCGCGCCTCGAGCGCGCGCAGATGTTCGCCGGCGACAGTGTCGAGGCCGTCGCGGGCCTGCTTGATGCGGGTGAGGTCGCTGTCGAGCATGTCTGCGATCTGCTGGCGGCCTTCGGCGAATTTCTCCACATGGCCGGTGACGGCCGCATCTACGGCAGTGCGCGCCTCGGTAAGCTTGCGCAGGTCGTCGTCCAGCGCCTTGACCATCATCTCTCGACCTTCGGCCAGCTTCTGCACGTGGCCTGTCATGGCCCCGTCGATGCTCTGGCGCGACTGCTCGATGCGCTCCAAATCCGCTTCCAGCGCCTCGGCGATCATGTCGCGGCCGCCGGCAAGCCGTGCAGCGAAATCGGATGCGCGGGCTTCGAGCATGGTCGAGGTCGACATGACCAGCTCGGCCATTTCCGAACCGATGCGTGCCTTAGTCTCGTCGATCAGGCTGGTAACGCCGTTCTTGCCGTCGGTGAAGGTCTGCGCGATCTCGCGCGAGCGCTCGACGAGCGTCTCGTTGATCTGGCGGGCACGGGCTTCCAGCGCGGCATTGAGCTTCTGCGTGCCGGTGTCGAGCGCTTCCGCGCGCGTCTGGAATTCCTGGATCAGCGCCTGGCCGCGTTCGCGCAGCGTTGCCTCAATGCCTTCGAGGCGTGCGTTCAACTCATTGTTGAGCGAGCTCGTCGCGCCGCCCAGCAGCGAAACCATCCCCGTGGTGCGCTCGTCGAGCATCTGCGACAGCGAGCGTGTGACATTATCGGTGCTTTCCGTCAGGCGTGCGATGCGCGTGTCGAGCAGGCTCGCGAAGGCTTCGCCGGACGTGGTGATGCGGTCGGAGATGGTCTCGAGACGCTGGTCGATCGCGTCGTACATAGACGAACCGCTCTCATTGATGCGGTCGACGAGCTGGGTACCGGAATCGGAAATTGTGGTGCTGAGACGCGACGAGACGCCGAGGATGTTCTGGCGAATGACATCGCTCGCCGAATCGAGCTCCTCCTTCAGCGTTTCGTGAGCGCCGGAGATGGACGAGCGGACGCGTTCGGCGTGGGTCACCACGGCCTCGCGCTCGCTGCCGAGACCATCAATCAGGGTACGGATGCGGCTCTCGTTGTCGGTGTAGGCGCGCTCGAGCTCGTTGACTTCCGTATGGACCAGCGTTTCGAGCTCAACGGCACGGGCAAGCGTGCGCTCGATGCCTTCGCCCATCGCCAGGACTTCGCGGCGTACGGCCTGGCCGACCATCATCACGCGGTCGGTGGCCAGGTGTTCGGGCTCGGCAAGGCGGAACGCGACCTCGGTCATCGACTGGGCCGCCAGACGCATTTCCTGCGCGCGGCGGATCATGACGGCGAAGCCCCAGAATAGGATGATCGGAACGATGATCGCCACGATGAGACCGAGGATCTGCGGCGTCGCCATCAACTGCTGGATGGAGCGCACTTCCCAGATTTCCGGGGCAAACAGCATGTGTCCCATGACCATGCCGCCCGCCACCCAGGCGAGCGAAAGCAGGGTGACCAGCCAGTAGATAGTGCCGGGGCTCGATCGGCGAAGCTGCTGCTGCAGCGAACGGTAGTCCTTCTGGCGGTCGTCGTTGGCGTGCGCGAATGCGGACGGCGTTACCGGGGCAGGCGGATCGAGCGGCCGCAACTCGGACACGGCAGCGTTTGCCGCAGGCTTCGGACCGGCCGGTGCCGGCTTGGTCGCGGCAGCGGCCGGGCTGGGCGGCTGGTCGGTCTTTTTCTCGGGCGCTGGCGCCTGTACCGCGCTGGCGCGCGAATCCCGCGCCAGATCTTCGGCCGCCTTTGAAATCTGGGCCTCGAATTCGGCCATCGAACCGGCCACGTCGAGGCCGCCCGGCTCGTCATCGACGAACAGATCGATGTCGAGCGCTTCTTCGAGTTCCTTGGCCACTTCGCTGTCGAGAGTGGTCGTCGTCGTTGCTTTACGCGCCATGCCGCTACTACCCTGTACTCGTTTCGCGGGCCGCCTTGCCGGCGCCTCGTGCCCGCTCTTTGGGCCTATTACGGGCCATAGCGTATCGTAGTGGGACAGGCCGACAAAGGGAACTGCGTTTCCGCGCCATGTGTAAAACTTTAAACATAGGGTTAACGACCGGACACCAAACAGGTTTTCGCAATCGTTACCGGCATGTCGACGCGATGTGATAGCGAGGCGCGCGTTAACCGCTTCTCCACCCCGAAACGGCACAGTCGTTACCCATTTGAAACGGCCGGCAAGGGGATCGGGACGGTGAAGGACCTGGATAGCGCTGCATTCGGCAAGCCCGGCGGTGAGGCGTGCGAACCGTCGAGGGCGAGACCGATCGATCTCGTTCATCTGTCTCGGCAGACACTTGGGGACCGTGCGCTCGAAGAGGAGGTGCTGGGCATGTTCGTCCAGCAACTGGCCGCGGCACGCGACAGCCTGGCGGCTGCAGATGCGGCCGGGCGACGCATGATCGCCCATACGCTGAAGGGCACGGCGCGGGGAATAGGGGCATTCAAGCTCGGCGACTGCGCCGCGGCGATCGAAGAGGCTCCGGACAACAAGGCGCTGATGGCACGGCTGTCGAAGTCCATCGACGAGGTCCGCGACTTCGTGGCCGCGATCAACCGATAGCGAGCGGCGCACGCGCCCATGCGCCACGGTTGACTTGAGGTCACAGGTGAGTATCTGTCGCGCCGAAACTGGCCGACGGCCAGCGCGACTAAGGCAACTCAATGACGAAGATTACCTACATCGCCTTCGACGGCACGCGCTTCGAGGTGGACGCGGAGAACGGCTCCACGGTCATGGAGAATGCGATCCGCAACTCCGTGCCGGGCATCGAGGCCGAATGCGGCGGCGCCTGCGCCTGCGCGACCTGTCACGTTTATGTCGATGAAGCCTGGACAGACGTGGTTGGCCCGCCGGAGGCGATGGAAGAGGATATGCTGGATTTCGCCTACGAGGTGCGGCCGACCTCGCGGCTTTCGTGCCAGATCCGCGTGCGTGACGAGATCGACGGGCTGATCGTCAGCATCCCCGAACGCCAGGGCTGAACGCGGCTACCGTTCAGCTCGGCGGGATCCTGCCGGATTCGATGCGTTCCATCCGGTAGTCCATCAGGCGCATCAGGCGGCGCTCGAAATTGATCCCCTCGATCCTGTCGAAATCGTCCTGCGCCTTGTCGTGGGCGGCAAGCACGCGCGCGGTCGTGGCCGCCGCCTTCTCCTGTGCAACCCCGCAATCGGTTTCATTGCGTATCCTGAGCAGTTCCTGCTCCATCTGACGGGCGTGGTTGCGCGCAATGACCACGTGGCTTTCCTCGTGGCGGCGAATGTCGGCCGAAAGCGTATCCCAGACGAAGCGTGTCTCCCCGCTCGCGCGCTTGCGCCTGTTCCAGCGCGGCAGGATCATGTTCGCCTTCACCTGAACATTCGCCTCGACGACGCTGCAGCGGCCTTTCTGCTCGCTGTAGCCGACACGGGTGGTGAACTCCATGCGCGTCGCCCCGGGATGCCGTGACCCGGCATTGCCGACCTGCGGCCCGCGCTTCTTCAGTTCGCCTTCGATCTCCTCGAGCGTCGTCCCGCCAATGGTGAAGTAGGTGTAGGTACGCGACATGCTCGCGCCATGCGAGGGCAGGCTGGCAAGCGCCACGATGCCGGCGGCGAGGACAAGCTTCTTCATTGCGTCTCCTTATCGAACGGCACTGTGAGCCAGCCACAGGAACCAGGCAATCGACATTGTCGCACTGCTTCGTAACG
>JAEWFU010000188.1 GCA_023388675.1 Pseudomonadota bacterium
CGCACCTTCCAGATCAACACGCTGTTTCCCGACCTGACGCCGCTCGAAGCGGTGACGCTCGCCATCTGCGAGCGCGAACGGGTGGCCACGCAATTCTGGCGCACCCTCGCCTCTCAAAGCGAGATCGTCGACGAGAGCGCGGCTATTCTCCAATGGCTCGGCCTCGGCGGGGCCGCGACGCGTGCGACGCGCACCTTGGCCTATGGCCAGCAGCGGCTGCTCGAGATCGCGCTGGCGCTGGCGACGAAGCCGAAAGTCTTGCTGCTCGACGAGCCTGCGGCGGGCGTCCCCAAGGACGAGAGCGCGATGCTGTTCGACGTGATTGCCGCGCTGCCGGACGATATCTCGGTGCTGTTCATCGAGCACGACATGGACATCGTGTTCCGCTTCGCCACGCAGATCATCGTGATGGTTTCCGGCGGGGTTCTGCTGGAGGCGGACCCGCAGACCGTGCGCGACGATCCGCGCGTGCGCGAAGTCTATCTGGGCGCCGGCCATGGCTGACTTCCTGCTCGAACTGGAAGATGTGCGCGCCGGCTATGGCGAGGCCGTTGTGCTCGACGGGGTAACTCTGGCGCTACCCGCCAACGGCAGCCTCGCCTTGCTCGGCCGTAACGGCGTCGGCAAGACGACGCTGCTGCTGGCAGCCATGGGCTTCGTCGGCATCATGCGCGGCGCTGTGCGGCTGGGCGGCCGCGATATCTCGCGCCTGACCCCGCACAGGCGGGCGCGGGCCGGCCTCGGCTGGGTCTCGCAGGAGCGCGACATTTTCCCTTCGCTCAGCGTCGAGGAGAACCTGACCGTGGCCGCGCGACCCGGACGGTGGGACACCGCGGCAATCTACGAGCTCTTCCCGCGCTTGCGGGAGCGGCGCGGCAATATGGGAAACCAGCTTTCGGGCGGCGAACAGCAGATGCTCGCCCTTGCCCGCACGCTGATGACAAATCCATCCGTGCTGCTGCTCGACGAGCCTTTCGAGGGCCTCGCCCCGATCATCATCGAGGAACTGACCGGTGCGGTGCGCAAGATGATCGACGACGAGGGTGTCGCGATCGTTCTGGTGGAGCAGCATGCCGAAGTGGCCCTGCGCCTGACGCGCGACGCGGTGATCCTGGAACGCGGGATGATCGCGCATTGCGCGCCGTCGCAGGAACTGCTGCGCGACCACGCGACGCTGGAGCGCTATCTCGGCCTGAAACTCGGCTGATGCCTAACGCGTGTCGCGTCTAAACGGACTCATGCGACGCGCTTCAGGATTCTTGTTTTTGTGCATGTCTTTATCCCGAAACCGGTACCCACTTTCGGGAGACATGCCCTAGCTGCGTCACACACCTTTGAAGACCGGCTTGCGGCGGGCGAAGAACGCCTCGACAGCCTCGCCGAAATCGTCGCTGAGCGCGCAATCGCCGAATGCCTGTGCCTCGGCATCGAGCTGCTGCGCATAGGAATTGTCGAGCGAAGCGCGCATCAATTGCTTGATCCGCGCCTGTGCCAGCGGTGCACCAGCGGCAAGGCGGGCCGCCAGCTTCGCCGTCTCCGCTTCCAGTTGGTCGCGCGGCACGACCCTGTTGGCCAGTCCGAGCCGCAACGCCTCGTCTGCGCCGACCGTATCCGACAGAAGCGCGATCTCCAGCGCCCGGCGGACGCCGACCAGACGCGGCAGCGCCCACGAGCCACCGCAATCGGGCGGCGCACCGATGCGGGCATAGGCGAGGTTGAACGTGGCGTCGTCGGCCGCGACCAGCAGATCGACATTGAGCGCCAGCGACATGCCGGCGCCGGCGACCGGACCTTTGACGCTGCCGATCGAAATCACCGGGGCTGCGGCAAGCATCTTCAGCGCGCCATGCAGCGGATCGATCAGCTCGGCCGCGGCAGCGCGCCTGTCTTGCGATGTCCTGAAATGCGCGAGGTCGCCGCCGGCGACGAAGGCGCGCCCTTCCGCGGAAATGACGACGATCCTCAAGGTTTCATCCGCCGCCACGCGTTCGACGGCGGCGGCAAACGCCTGCGCCATTTCCAGGTCGAGCACGTTGAGCCGGTCGGGGCGATTGAATCGTATCTCGGCTATGCCGCCGTCGCTGGAATAGATCACCGGCTCATTGCTGGTCTGCATTCGTCATCCTCCCCAGTGATCACACCTGACCTGCCTTCTTGCAGGTAATGACTTTACTGGCGAGTGAATACTCGCCAAACAGCCAGCATGCGACAAGCCTGCGGGATGCTTTCCCGCACCGGGAGAGAGAGGCCTATCGATGCTGCTGAACGATGACCAGACGATGATCCGCGACATGGCCCGCCGCTTCGCCCAAGAGCGGCTGCAGCCGTTTTCAGCCGAGTGGGATCGCAGCAAGACGTTCCCGCGCGACCGAATCGCCGAAATGGGTGAACTCGGCCTGATGGGCATGCTGGTGCCGGAAGCCTATGACGGCGCGAAGACCGACTACGTTTCCTACGCGCTCGCCATCGAGGAGATCGCCGCCGGCGACGGCGCGCTGTCGACCGTCATGAGCGTGCACAACTCGGTTGGCTGCGCGCCCATCCTCGCCTTCGGCAGCGAGGAACAGAAGGAACGCTTCCTCAAGCCCATGGCGCGCGGCCAATGGCTGGGCGCGTTCTGCCTGACCGAACCGCAGGCCGGTTCCGACGCCTCCGCGATCCGCACCCGCGCGCGCAAGGTCGGCAACCGCTACGTGCTCAACGGCACCAAGCAATTCATCACCTCGGGCAAGAATGCCGATGTCGCCATCGTCTTCGCCGTGACCGACCCGGACGCCGGCAAGCGCGGCATCAGCGCGTTCATCGTGCCGACGTCCACGCCCGGCTATCGCGTGGCGGGACTGGAGGAGAAGCTCGGCCAGCATCTTTCCGACACCGCCCAGATCGCGTTCGACGACATGGAGCTGACGCCCGACCTGCTGCTCGGCGAGGAAGGCCAGGGCTACCGCATCGCGCTCTCCAATCTGGAAGGCGGGCGCGTCGGCATCGCCGCGCAGTCGGTCGGTATGGCGCGCGCCGCGCTGGGAGCTGCACTTGCCTACGCGCAGGAGCGGACAAGCTTCGGCTCCAAGCTCATAGAGCATCAGGCCGTCGCTTTTCGCCTCGCGGACATGGCGACGAAGATCGAGGTGGCGCGGCAGATGGTGCTACATGCGGCCGCCCTGCGTGAAGCGGGCCAGCCGGCGCTCAAGGAAGCGTCGATGGCCAAGCTGTTCGCATCCGAGATGGCCGAACGTGTCTGCTCGGACGCGATCCAGATCCACGGCGGCTACGGCTATGTCGCTGATTTCCCGGTCGAGCGCATCTATCGCGACGTCCGCGTCTGCCAGATCTACGAAGGCACCAGCGACATCCAGAAGCTCGTCATTGCGCGTGCGCTGACGCAGGAGAGCTGAAGCGGAACTTCGGGAAAAAGAGCGCTTGACCCTCCAGTGACTGGAAGGATTACCGTGGTTTCATCAGGAAATCCGGAGACTGCCCATGGCGCACGACCACAACCATTCCCACGTTTCGAGCGGCGGTTCCTGCTGCTCCGCCCATGGTAGCAAGGCACATGGCGTAACACGCGATCCCGTTTGCGGCATGACCGTCGACCCGGCCGCCGGCAAGCCGACGGCGACGCATGACGGCAGAACCTTTCATTTCTGCTCGGCCGGCTGCCACAAGAAGTTCACCGCCGCGCCGGATCAATATCTGACGGCCACCGACCCCGTCTGCGGCATGGATGTCGACCGCGCCAGCGCGGAACATTTCACCCGCCACGAAGGTCAGGCGTTCTATTTCTGCTCGGAACGGTGCCTGCACAAGTTCGAGGCCGAACCGGCGAAATATCTGGGCGATCGGCCGGCACCCGAGCCGATGCCAGCGGGAACGCAGTGGACCTGCCCGATGCATCCGGAGATCGTGCGCGACAAGCCGGGTTCGTGCCCGCTCTGCGGCATGGCGCTGGAGCCGATGGGCGTGCCGACCGGTGAGGAGGGTCCCAATCCCGAGCTGATCGACTTCACCCGCAGGTTCTGGGTCAGCGCGGCGCTGTCGCTGCCGCTGCTGGTCATCACGATGGGGCCGATGCTGGGCCTGCCGGTGCGCGAATGGCTCGGTGAGCGCACAGCAATCTGGCTTGAGTTCGCGCTGGCGACACCGGTCGTCCTGTGGGCCGCGATCCCGTTCTTCCATCGCGGCTGGGAATCGATCGTCAACCGCAGCCCCAACATGTGGACGCTGATCTCGATCGGTGTCGGTGCCGCCTACATCTACAGCGTCGTGGCGACGCTGTTCCCCGGCATCTTCCCGCATCAGTTCCGCGGTCATGGCGGCTCCGTTCCGGTCTATTTCGAGGCGGCCGCCGTCATTACCGCGCTGGTCTTCCTCGGACAGGTTCTGGAGTTGCGGGCGCGCGAACGCACCGGATCGGCCATCCGCGCGCTCCTCGACCTCGCGCCGAAGACGGCGCGACGGATCGGCGACGATGGTTCTGAGACCGACGTGCCGCTCGACGAGGTCGTGAGCGGCGACCGCCTTCGCGTCCGTCCTGGCGACAGCGTCCCGGTGGACGGCGTCGTGGTCGAGGGCCGCTCGTCCATCGACGAATCCATGATCACCGGCGAGCCGGTTCCAGTCGAGAAAGTCGAGGGCGACAGCGTGACCGGCGGCACGCTCAACAAGAACGGCT
>JAEWFU010000200.1 GCA_023388675.1 Pseudomonadota bacterium
CGCCTGGCCAAGGACTTCGAACGGTCAACTCAAAGCCAGGCCGCATGGCTTCTCATCGCTCACCTGCGCATTCTCATCAAAAGACTCGCAAAAACAAACAAAGCAGAGTTTTGAGTCAGGCTCTGAGGTGCGAGCCATGTGCGCTGCATGGAGATTGTGTGAAAGCCTTGGCGGGCGAGCCTCGAAGGGCGCACCCGAAGATGACTAACGCGCCTTCGGCCTCAACCGGACGATGATGTCGACATTGGCGATTTCCATGCCTTCCGGAGCTTCCGGCAGGTTGTGGACCGAAACCGGGCCGGTCTCGATGTCCATGACGCGGTTTTCGCCCTCGATAAAGAAGTGATGATGGTCCGACGTGTTGGTGTCGAAATAGGTCTTGGCTCCCTCGACCGCCAGAATGCGGAGAAGTCCGGCATCGGTGAACTGGTGCAGCGTGTTGTAGACGGTCGCCAGCGACACGGCGACGCCCGCAACGAGCGCTTCCTCGTGCAGTTCCTCCGCCGAAAGGTGCCTGTCTCCCTTGGCGAACAGCAATTCAGCGAGAGCAATGCGCTGCCGTGTCGGCCGCAATCCGGCATCGCGGACGCGGGTCTCCACTTCGGCGGGTTGCTTGCAGTCAGTTTCCATCAAGCCGATTTGCTTTCCTGCTCGACGCCGCAGGCCCGATTCGGGCATTTCTCCATACGGCAATGTTGTCAATATATATTCGGTCGCGGAAATGCGATCAATAGCGGCACATTGACCCTTGATGATGCGCAAGATAGAGCGCGTCAGCGGTTTCCTGTCCGAAACAGTCTGTGTTAGGGGATGGCCTCAACAGGCAAGGACAGAGCCCGGACGGCGAAGGGACGGAGGACTATGGTCGAACAGAAGTCGAGCTACGATTACGAAGATCTGCTTGCCTGCGCGCGCGGCGAGCTGTTCGGGCCGGGCAATGCCCAGCTTCCCTACCCGCCGATGCTGATGTTCGATCGCATTACGGATATCAGCGAAACCGGCGGCGAATTCGACAAGGGCTATATCCGGGCCGAGCTCGACATACGCCGCGACCTCTGGTTCTTCCCCTGCCACTTCATCCAGAACCCGGTGATGCCCGGCTGCCTCGGCCTCGACGCGATGTGGCAGATGACGGGCTTCTTCCTGGGCTGGCTGGGCGAACCCGGCAAGGGCATGGCTCTTTCAACCGGCGAGGTGAAGTTCAAGGGCATGGTGACCCCGTCGGTCAAGAAGGTCGAGTATGGCGTCGATTTCAAGCGCGTGATGCGCGGCCGGCTGGTGCTGGGGATCGCGGACGGCTGGCTAAAGGCGGACGGCGAACCCATCTACAAGGCCACCGACCTGCGTGTCGGCCTTGCCAAGCAGGAAGCCGAATGAGCGGTCGGCCAACGACATCGAATTCAGGGAGCGTCATATGAGACGTGTAGTCGTAACGGGCCTGGGCATCGTTTCCTCGATCGGGAACAATGCCGACGAAGTGCAGGCGTCGCTCCGCGACGCCAAATCCGGCATCAGCTTCTCCAACGATTTCGCCGAACACGGCTTCAGGTGCCAAGTCTGGGGCGCGCCAACGCTCGACCCGACGGAACTGGTGGACCGCCGCGCCATGCGCTTCCTGTCGAAAGGCGGGGCGTGGAACCACGTCGCCATGGAACAGGCGATCGCCGCCGCCGGCCTCGATGAAGGCGACATCACCAACGAACGCACCGGCATCATCATGGGCTCGGGCGGCCCTTCGACGCGCACGATCGTCGAGGCTGCCGCGATCACCGAGAAGAACAACAGCCCCAAGCGCATCGGCCCCTTCGCCGTGCCAAAGGCGATGTCGTCCACCGCCTCGGCGACGCTGGCGACCTGGTTCAAGATTCACGGCGTCAATTATTCGATCTCGTCGGCCTGCTCGACCTCGGCACACTGCATCGGCAATGCCTATGAGCTGATCCAGTGGGGCAAGCAGGACATGATCTTCGCCGGCGGCCACGAGGATCTCGACTGGACGATGTCGAACCTGTTCGACGCCATGGGCGCGATGTCGTCCAAGTTCAACGACAGGCCGGAGGTCGCATCGCGTGCCTACGACCTGAACCGCGACGGGTTCGTGATCGCCGGCGGCGCCGGCGTGCTGGTGCTCGAGGAACTGGAGCATGCCAAGGCGCGCGGCGCCAAGATCTATGCCGAAGTGGTCGGGTACGGCGCGACGTCGGACGGCTACGACATGGTAGCGCCTTCAGGCGAAGGCGCGGTTCGCTGCATGCGCCAGGCGCTATCGAGCGTGAAGGGCGACGTGGACTACATCAACACGCACGGCACCTCCACGCCAGTGGGCGATTCCCGCGAGATGGGCGCCATCCGCGAGGTCTTCGGCGACAAGCTGCCGAACATCACCTCGACCAAGTCGCTGACGGGCCACTCGCTGGGTGCTGCCGGCGTTCAGGAATCGATCTACTCGATCCTGATGATGCAGGGTGGGTTCATCGGCGAAAGCGCCCATATCGAGGATTTCGATCCCGAATTCGAGGGCATGCCGGTGGTGCGCAAGCGCATCGACAATGCCAAGATCGATACGGTGCTCTCCAATTCGTTCGGCTTCGGAGGCACCAACGCGACGCTGGTCTTCCAGCGCCATCAGGGCTGACGGGACCATACGCATGGACGGACTGATGAAAGGCAAGCGCGGCCTCGTGATGGGGGTCGCCAACGATCATTCGATCGCATGGGGCATTGCCAAGCAGCTTGCCGACCATGGCGCGGAACTGGCCTTCACCTATCAGGGCGAGGCCTTCGGTCGCCGGGTGAAGCCGCTTGCCGACCAGGTCGGCGCAAAGCAGGTGCTTTCCTGCGATGTCGAGGACAGCGAGAGCGTGGCTTCGGTGTTCGACACGCTGAAGAGCGAATGGGGCACGCTGGACTTCATCGTCCATGCGATCGGCTTTTCCGACCGCAACGAGCTCAAGGGGCTCTACGCCGACACCACGCGGGAAAACTTCATCCGCACGATGGTGATTTCCTGCTTCTCCTTCACCGAGGTGGCGCGGGGCGCGGCGGCGTTGATGGAGAACGGCGGCTCGATGATCACGCTGACCTATGCAGGCTCGGTGCGCGTCATGCCCAACTACAACGTCATGGGCGTGGCCAAGGCAGGGCTCGAGGCCAGCGTTCGTTACCTGGCTAACGATTTCGGTCCACGCGGCATCCGTGTCAACGGGCTCTCCGCCGGTCCGGTCCGCACGCTTGCGGGCGCCGGGATCTCCGATGCCCGGCTGATGTACACCTACCAGCAGCGCAATTCGCCGCTGCGCCGTACCGTGTCGCACGAGGAGGTCGGCAAGTCGGCTCTCTACCTGCTGTCTGACCTTTCTTCCGGCGTGACCGGCGAAATCCACTATGTGGATTCCGGCTATCATGTCGTTTCCATGCCGACCCTGGACGAGCTGAAGCGCACCGACGAAGGCTGAAACGGCGCAACGGCATCGCGCCAATTCTAGTTTTCGTTGGAAACGCTTCTTAAGGACTAGAGGATATATCATGCAAGGGTTCAGGGGACTCTTGCATGGACACCATACGTAATCCGGCGCGAAGCCTTGGCTTCCGCCTCGCGACGATCGCGATCACCGGCGTTTGTACTTTCGTGATCGGGCTTTGGGGCATCAAGCTCGGCTTCGGTTCGGAAATCGGCGGGGTGCCTGTTGAATTGCTGAGCGCGATGCTGGCGACGCTGTGCGCGCTCGGCGCATCGCTCGCGGTGATGTCGTTCTTCGCCGGCGTCGAGGAATCCGCTGCCTACGTCTACAAGGAAACGCAGCTCGACAAGCTGACGGGGCTGCATGCCCGCACCGCGATGATCGGCAAGATCGCCGAGGCCGCCTCCGCGACCATCCGTTCCGGCGAACCGGTCTTCCTGATCGACATCGACATCGACCGTTTCAAGCAGATCAACGAATCGATCGGCTACAGCCATGGCGACCAGCTTATCCGGGTCTTTGCGCAGCGATTGAAGGACTTGCTGCCGGAAGGCACCGAAATGGGGCGCATCGGCGCCGGCGAATTCGCGGTTCTGATCCCCGACAAGCCAGACATCGGCTCCGTCGACGCGCTTGTCGAATATCTCATCGACAATCTCATGGAGCCCTACCAGCTTCCGTCGCATCTGCAATCGGTGAACCTGTCGGTCGGCATCGTCGCAATGCCGAAAGACGGGCTGGACCCGGTGATCCTGCTGCGCCGCTCGAACCTGGCGCTGCAACATGCGCGCGCGGGCGGCATCGGCAACTGGTCGGTGTTTCACCAGCAGATGGGCCTCGTCGCGGAATACCGGCAGTGGATCGAATCGGAACTGCACACCGCATTCGAACGCGGCGACTTCGTCGTTCACTACCAGCCGCAGTTCGACCTGCTGAACGGCAAGGTCGTCGGCTATGAGGCGCTGGTGCGCTGGCGGCATCCCGAGCGAGGCATGATCCCGCCGCAGGAGTTCGTACCGATTGCCGAAGAAACCGGGATGATCGGGCTTATCGGCGAGTGGGTGCTGCGCAAGGCATGTACGGATGCCCAGTTCATGCCGGCCGATTGCTTCGTCGCCGTCAATATCTCGACGGTCCAGTTCATGACGAAGGACTTTCTTGCGCTGGTTCAGGACGTCATCAAGGCGACGGGCATCGAGCCGCACCGGCTGGAGCTGGAAGTCACCGAGACGGCGATGATGCAGGACCGCGCCCGCGCCGCGCACATTCTGGACGAGCTCGCCAGAATGGGGATTTCGGTCGCCGTCGACGACTTTGGCACCGGCTATTCCAATCTTTCCTATCTGATCGATTTCTCGTTCAAGAAGCTGAAGATCGACCAGTCATTCGTTCGCCGGCTCGAGACGGACGCAAATTCGGGCGCGGTGGTGTCGACAATCGTCGGCCTGTCGCGCGCGCTGGGCGTGCGCACGATTGCCGAGGGCGTGGAGACGGAGAACCAGGCCACGCTGCTGAAGGCAGCCGGCTGTGAAGTCGTCCAGGGCTACCTGTTCGGCAAACCGGGTCCGCTGCACGGAAGCGAAAACCATGTCGAGGCTCCACGCCGTGCCGCCACCGTGCACTAAACGATCAGCGCACCGCCCATAGCAGCTTGAACCGCGCATCGCGCACGGTCTCGCCATGGCGAGCGAATGCGCCGTCCAGCACGGCCTCGTAGGGCAACTGCCGGTTGGCGACCAGAAACAGCCTGCCGCCCGGCCGCAGCGCGGCACTGGCGGCCCTGATCATCCCCTCACCCATCGACGGCTCCGCCGCACGTCCCTGATGAAAGGGCGGGTTCATCACGATCACGTCGTAGCGGCGCTCCAGCGGCTCGGCCA
>JAEWFU010000207.1 GCA_023388675.1 Pseudomonadota bacterium
GGCTGACGCCTCCGTCCGTCCAGATATCAAAAAAGCCGTACTCCCCCTCTACCAGTTCGGTCGAACCTATGCCGTGCAGCAGGATTATCGTTTCATAGCCAGAGACATGGCATGTCTCGGTAATGGTCCCTTGCCAAGTGTCACCGCTGTCATGAACGATATTGCAGCCGCTCGGCAGCGACGCATACGTCCACCCGGTAGGGAAGGTAAAATCGAAGGTGACCGTCGTGCCAATATCGACAGAACCGCCATTGGGCAGAAAGCCGCTAGGCCCCCCAATAGCCATGACGAAGGCTGAGTCCCATGTGACGATGGCCTGCGGCGTGGGTGGAACATAGGTCACGAACGCGCCACTGCTGACCACGCCACTTCTGGGCCCACCGATGGTCTCCAGGCTATACGTCCCTCCATACTGCTGGATATCGGAGACATCGCTCGCCGTTGTCGTGTAGGTCGCGGTACAGTTGGTGACCTCGAGCGGATCGATGGGAAAAGCCGGCGTGCAGGTCAGGCCGGAAATTGGCACGTTGGTGCCTGTCAACGACATCGAATTGACTGTGATGTTCTCCTCGTCCAGCCGGTAGGTGAACGTGATGGTCTCGCCCGGCCCGGAGAAGGTCGAAGGCGCGGCGCCAGTGAGCATGACTCCAGCCTGAACTGGGAAAGCGAGCGATACGATTGCAAGCAGAGCCGTTCCCATGAACAGGAGAACCCTGTTCATCACCCCCTCCAGATATGCCATGCCCTCGCATCCCTCGTTGTTGCCTGCCCCGAGCATACGCCGTGTTCAACGGACGCATGCCTGAACGTGCTCCCTCCAACTCCGGACAACAACCTGATCATATGAGAAGGCACGCCGCACCTTACGGGTACAGTCCGCAAACTCCTGATTCCACCGATCAATTCTGCTCAATTCTGACCAATTCTTGCAACCACCGCGCGACTTGCCTCGACGCGCAACTCCTGCAAGGTTCAGCTTCGATGCAGCGGAGAGGCGACGAGGGTCGTGCGAATGTTCGGGGATGCTTGATCTCAAGACCGTCCTGGTCGTTACATTTGCAATTGCCTGCCTGCAGGCGATTGCCTGGACATTCGTCTGGCTCGCCTGGCGTCGTCTCTACGAGCTCAGATTTCTGGCAGCCGGGCTCGCCGCGATAGCGTTGGGCCTCTTTCTGATGATCGTGCGCGGCATGGAGCCGGCGGCGTGGAGCGTCGTGCTCGCCAACCTCGTCATCAAGGTCGGCCTGGTACTTCTGGCCGAGGGGCTTGCGCGTTTCCTGGGGCAACCGCGCTACAGCTGGATCGGCGTGTCGCTGCTGGTGTTCCAGCTCGTGACCTGGACCATCGCCGTGACGACCGATCCCGGCAACGTCGCCATCCGGATCCATCTGTCGACCGTCTTCACGGTGATCATGATGTCGATCATGTGCCTGGGGCTGATGCGGGACAGAACGCAGCCGCGCCTGTTGCGCTGGATCACGATCGGCATCCTCGTCGAATACATGATCGCCAGCATCGCACAGAGCGTTATCGAGCAAGGGCGGCTCGCTGCCGGAGAGAACTTCGTTCTGGCCGATCACAACGCCTGGTATCTGATGCAGGGCGCGCTGTTCCAGATCGCCTTCTTCGCCTGTGTCCTGTTCATGGTCAGCACCCGCCTGTCGACCGACCTGCGCGAGAAAAACGAAGCGCTGTCACGCGAGATAGAAGAGCGTCGGCGGCTGGAAACGAAATTAAGCGCCAGCCTGGAAACCGAACGTGCGCTGCGCGAGGAACAGGCCGACTTCATGCGCGTCGTCAGCCACGAGTTCCGTACCCCGCTCGCCATCATCCGCAACGCGACCGAGATGATACGCCTTGTGGGCGACAAGTCGCCCGAGGCGACGCGCGAACGCATCGCCGGCATCAGCGAGGCGCTCAACCGGCTGTTTTCCCTGATCAACCGCTTCATGTCGGACGATCGGGAGAACAGCTTCCAGCCCGAGCCGTTGACGATCGGCTCCCTGCTGCTCGACGTGCGGCTGCACTTCAGGATGACAAATCAGGGCGAGCGACTGAACCTTGCCGCGGACGACGAACGGACTTTACTGCTGGCGGACCCGGAAATGCTTACAACCATCATCATCAATCTCATCGACAACGCCCTCAAATACTCGCCCGCAGATCAGGCCGTCGACGTCGACATGCGCCGGCGCGGCGGCGATCTGGTCATTCAGGTGCGCGACCGGGGCATCGGCATTCCCCAAGGCGAGCTTCACAAGATCGGGCGGCGCTTCTTCCGCGCCTCCAATGGCGCGGCGCGCGGCGGGACAGGCCTTGGCCTCTATACGTCGCGCAAGCTGCTTGCCTATCACGGCGGGACGCTGGAGTTGATCGCCAATGAAGATCGGGGGATGACGGCAATCGCATCGCTGCCGCTGCCTGGCGCAGAGGAGGCCCGATTTCATGCGGACCACGTAACGGCATGACGCATATTCTCATCGTCGAGGATGAGCCTCGGCTGCGCACGGATCTGGTGGACTTCCTGCATTTGAGCGGTCTTTCCGCCTCCGGCGTCGCAACGGCACGGGAACTGCGCGAAACGCTTTCCGGTGGCGACATACCGGCTGTCGTGGTTCTCGATGTCGGACTGCCGGACGGAAACGGATTCGAACTCGCAGCCGAAATACGCCGCGGCCACCCGTGCGGCATCATCATGCTGACGGCGCTCGGCGACAGCAACGACCGGATCCGCGGGTTCGACAGCGGCGCCGACATCTATCTCGTGAAGGACAGCACATTGCGCGAGATCGAGGCGGCGATCCGCAGCCTGCTGCGTCGCACCGCCGATCTGCCCAATACGACCGCCGATGACGAACAGTGGGTCCTCGACAACACCGGCTGGATACTGACTGCGCCCAGCCAGCGCGCACTCACGCTGACCGCCGCGGAATTCGCCTTCATGAACTTCCTGTGCGGCCGCAGCGGCGAGGTCTGCCATCGCGAGGAACTCGTCGAGATAATGGCGCGTCCCCGCTCGACATTCGACAACCGGCACCTCGATGCGGTCGTCAGCCGGCTGCGCAGAAAGATCGAGGCCCGCACCAACCTCCCGGCGCCGATCAAGGTCGTGTATGGCGTCGGCTACATGTTCACCGCTTCGGTCGTCCTGCGCAACGGCAACTTGTCGCGGAGCGGAAGTTAACATTTCCTCCCTGCGCGCGCGTTGCTTTCGGCGCTGCGACCGGTGCATCGGCGAGTGAGGCCGATAAGCTGCGCAACGCCAACCTGCCGGATCTCATTAAGGATTTTTTTTAAGAACGGCCGGGCGGAACCGATGCGGTTGGGAGGACATTACCTTGCGCCGCCTGCATGCGGGCTGGGAGACCTTCAGCAGGAGATTATCCGGATTGGGCTCCAGAAGCCGCGC
>JAEWFU010000210.1 GCA_023388675.1 Pseudomonadota bacterium
TCCATAAAGGTCGAAATGAAGAAATAGGAATGGTCGTAGCCTTCGCGCATGTTCAGCGACAGCGGAATGCCGGCCTTGCGGCAGGCATCCTCGAACAGCCAGGGGCGCAGGCCCTCGTCGAGGAAGCCGTCGGTTGTGCCCTGATCGATCAGGAACTCGGGAAAACGCGCGCCGTCCTCCACCAGCGCGCAGGCATCATAGGTCCGCCAAGCCGCCTCGTCCTTGCCGAGATATTTCTCGAGCGCGGGTTTCGACCAGCCTGCCGTCGAGGGCTGCACGATCGGCGCGAACGCGGACGCCGAGCGGAAGCGGTCAGCGTGTTTCAGGGCAATGGTCAGCGCGCCATGGCCGCCCATCGAGTGGCCGAATATGCCCTGGCGCTCCATGTCGGCGGGAAATTCGCTCGCGATCAGCGCCGGCAATTCCTGCGTGACATAGGAATACATCCGGTAATTCTTGGAATAGGGCGTCTCGGTCGCGTCGACGTAGAAGCCGGCGCCGGAGCCGAACTGCCAGTTGTCCTTCTCGTCGGGCACGGCTTCGCCGCGCGGGCTGGTGTCGGGGCAGACGACGATCAGGCCGAGTTCGGCCGCGAGCTGCCGGTATTCGCCCTTGTCCATCACGTTCTGGTGCGTGCAGGTCAGACCCGAGAGGTACCAGAGCACGGGCAAAGGGCCTTGCGCCGCCTGCGGCGGCACGAAGACGGCGAAGGTCATGTCACAGGCGCAGGTCTCGGAGGCGTGGGAGTAAACGCCCTGGACGCCGCCATGGGAGAGGGAGGTGGAGATGGTTTTCATGGGCTAGGTTCCAGCAATTCTGTTTGGATGGAGAGGTTTGCAGCGAGCGGCTCATCTGGCCTGGGCGCCGCGAGGTCGCCCAGATGATATCATCATCCCTCGGCGGCAGCTTTCATCGCGCGGCGCACCGTCTGGTCGAGCGCCGACAGGAAGGCGGAGCGGTCGCGCGCCGAGAAACCGGGATTGAAGCCCCTGATCTCGCCGGTCTCACGCAAATGCTGTTTCAGGTCGCGCATGGCAACCGCCATGCCGATCGACTCCGGCGTGAACGGCCGCCCTGTCGGGCCGAGAACGTGGACGCCGAGCGGCACGAGGCGCGCGGCCAGCGGTACGTCCGCCGTGATCGCTATGTCGTTGTGCGAGGCATTTTCCACGATCCAGTCGTCGGCCGCGTCCGCACCCTTGGAGACCACGACGTTGCGGATCATCGGATCGCGAGAGGGGCGCAGGCCGCCATTCGACACGAAAGTCACCACGAGATCGTGGCGGGCCGCGACCTTCACCACCTCGTCCTTGACCGGACAGGCATCGGCATCGACGAATATCTGCGGCATGCTCGCCCTTGGCTGGTCGGCTATTCGGGCAGGTGACAGCGCACGAGGCTTGCGGCGGTGCCGCCGCCCGGCTGGCCTATCTCCAGCGTGTCGTCGTCCGGCATCGTCAGCATGATCTGGCGCTCCTCGGTGTCGCCTTCCGCGATACAGGAGGCTGCCAGGGTTGCCGAACCGCCCGACATCGCCGTCTCGTCGAAATTGCACACGCTTTCGTAACGGCGGATCGTCGTCGGCGTGATGACCGCCATCATTTCCACCGGCTCCACGTCGATCGCACCGCAGGACGCGGCATCGCCGGCCCAGACGCCCACATAGGCGGGGCCAACGCCCGCCGGCCCGGCCCGCGCCGCGGCCCTTGTATCGGCGCGCAACTGGTCGGCCGGTGCGAGCGCTGCGCCCGGATCGCCGGGCGTCGTCTCGCCCTCGGTGCCGGATTCCTCGATCCTGCGCTGCAGCATCTCGACGCCGGACTCGAAATCGCGCAGGGCCTGCTTGCCGATCTCGTCCAGTGACGATCCGATTTCGCGCGCCACTTCTCCGGCCCGGTCGAGCGCCGGCCCGGCATCTTCAAGGAGGCGCTCGGTGCGTTCGCGGGCATCGCGCGCCAGCTCGCCGGCGCCCTGAAGGATCGCGTCGGCGCCTTCGCCGATCTGGCGCACCGCGCGATCGGTTCGCTCTTCCTCGTCGGGTGCGGCCTGGGGGGCTTCGACCGTTGCCGGCGGTTCCTCAGCCTGGACCACCGTTTCCTGTTCCTCGCCGCATGCCGCAAGCGCCAGCAGTGAAATGCCGGCCAGCAGAAGCAGGCCCTTATTGCGGATTTTCATGATCTGGATCTCGCCCTTTGTCGCAAACGCCCTTCAAGCGTAAAATGCGCGGAGCCGCCGCGTGGTTCCCCTATGGCGGCGGATACAGGCCATGTCCAGCCCGCCTAAAGCGCGTCGCGATCTTTCAGATTCGCGCTCCGCGCTTTAGCTTCCTGTTTTACGCATGTCTTTGTCCCGAAACCGGTTCCCGCTTTCGGGAGACGTGCCTTAGCGCTCGGGAACGTCGATGCTGCCTTCAGGCACCGTCGCGTTCGCCAGCAGGGCCAGCGCCTCGATTTCCTCTTCCGTCGGCGCTTCGATCCGCACCGCATCTTCCAGCCGCCGGTAGTTCTCGGCTGTCGGAACCCTGCGGAACTCGGTGAGGGTCGCATATGTCACCGGATTTTCGATCTCGGCGATGCTCAACACCTCCTCGACCCGCCCTTGCACGGAGGTGCCGAGGCTTTCCTCCAGCGTGTACGATTCGAGCGTGGCGATCAGCGCGGGGGAGTTGTCGAAGCCCTCCACAGGGACTTCGGTGTTCAGTTCATTGAGTTCGTTTGTCGGCGCGCCGCAGGCGCCGGTGAACGCGGTGTAGGCCCTGACGGCCAGATATTTGCTGTATCGCTCGGGATTGGTGACCCCGTCGGCCTCCATGGCATCGCGAAACATGCGATGAACGTCCTCGGCCCTCTCGGTCCGCAGGTCGCAATAATGATCGTGAATCACGGAAGCGCGGCGATAGTTGCCGACGAAGGGCGAGCCGGCGAAGGTCCATAGCGCGCTGGGTATAGAGGCTCCGTCGATTTTGGCACCTCGGGGCACGCTCCAGACCCGGCCGGCCTTGTCCTTGAAGGATACGGCCGAGACAAGCTGCATCTGGCGATGTCGGTTGGTCGGATCGGAGAGCCAGCGGAACTCAAACGTTCCGCTGAACTGCGCGGATGCCGGCATGCAAATCGTGCTGAGAACGGTCGAAGCGGCTGCAAGTACAATCCCGAGACGCCACACCTCTGCCTCCCGCGCGTTTCAGCTTTCACCTCTGTCGCATCGATACCACATTTCGCCCAGCCGGTACATCACGCGGTCAATACACGACCACGCTTCTGATGCTTTCGCCCGCATGCATCAGGTCGAAGCCCTTGTTGATGTCCTCGAGCTTCAGCGTGTGGGTGATCATCGGGTCGATCTCGATCTTGCCGTCCATGTACCAGTCGACGATCTTCGGCACGTCGGTGCGGCCGCGCGCGCCGCCGAAGGCCGTGCCCTTCCAGACGCGGCCGGTGACGAGCTGGAACGGGCGCGTGGAGATTTCCTGCCCCGCGCCGGCGACGCCGATGACGATCGATTCGCCCCAGCCTCTGTGAGCGCATTCAAGGGCCTGGCGCATGACCTTCACGTTGCCCGTGCAGTCGAAGGTGTAGTCCGCGCCGCCGATCTGGTCGGCGCCGCGCTTGGTCATGTTGACGATGTGGGCGACCACGTCGCCGTCGATCTCGGTCGGATTGACGAAATGCGTCATCCCGAACTTCTCGCCCCAGGCCTTCTTGTCGTTGTTGAGGTCGACGCCGATGATCATGTCGGCGCCGGCAAGCCGCAGGCCCTGGATGACGTTGAGGCCGATGCCGCCGAGGCCGAAGACGGCGGCCGTCGCGCCGATCTCCACCTTCGCGGTGTTGATGACGGCGCCGATGCCCGTCGTCACGCCGCAGCCGATATAGCAGATCTTGTCGAAGGGCGCGTCCGGATTGACCTTGGCCACCGCGATCTCCGGCAGCACGGTGTGGTTGGCGAAGGTCGAGCAGCCCATGTAGTGGAAAATCTTGTCCTTGCCGATCGAGAAGCGCGAGGTGCCGTCCGGCATCAGGCCCTGGCCCTGCGTGGCGCGGATGGCGGTGCAGAGATTGGTCTTGCGCGACAGGCAGGACGGGCAGGAGCGGCATTCGGGCGTGTAGAGCGGGATGACGTGGTCGCCCTTCTTCACGCTGGTCACGCCCGGACCGACATCGACGACGACGCCCGCGCCCTCATGGCCGAGGATCGCCGGGAAGATGCCTTCCGGATCGGCGCCCGACAGGGTGAACTCATCGGTATGGCAGATGCCGGTCGCCTTCACCTCGATCAGCACTTCGCCCTCGCGCGGGCCCTCCAGGTCCACCTCCATGATCTCCAGCGGCTTGCCTGCGGCAACTGCGACGGCGGCGCGTGTCTTCATGGTAGGACTCCTGATTGCTGCCAGTTTAGAGGGTTTCCAGCCTTGCTATCCGACGCCAATGCGTAACACAACCAAGCAGATGCGACACTGGGTTGGACCTCGCTCGATCTTTGCCACAATGTTGGGCTTTGAGACTGTCGACCAGTCAAGGAGAATCGCCATGTCGCGACCAGTATTCACGCGCCGCACGCTGCTGGCCCTGTCGGCCGGTGCGCTTGCCGCCGGTGCAGCAGCAGCCCGCGCCGACGCGCCCGACGCACAGGACCGGACGATCGAGGGCGATGTCCTCTATCGCGAGCGCATGGCGCTGCCGGCCGGCGCGCGCGTGAAGGTCGAGCTCGTCGATGTCTCTCTTGCCGATGCGCCTGCCACCGTCATCGCGCGCACCGAGATCGACAGTCCGACGGCGAGCCCCATTCCCTACAAGATCAGCTACGACCCGGCGCTGATCGAGCCGCGCAACAGCTATGCGCTGCAGGCGCGTATCGTCGATGGCGACAAGCTGATGTTCACCAACACGACCCGGCATACGGTCCTTGCCGAGGGCGACGAGACCGGTCCGGCCGACATCTGGGTGCAGCGCGTCGCGGCGCAGCCGGAGGAGGCAGCGGCGGATTCGCCGGTCGGCACGTGGCTTGCCGAGGACATCCTCGGTGGCGGCGTCATCGACAACGCCCAGACGACGCTCGAAATCGCCGCCGACGGCAGGGCGTCCGGCCGCGGCGGCTGCAACAGCTATGGCGGCACCGCCACGATCGACGGTGACAAGCTGTCCTTCAGCCCGGTCGTCGCCACGCAGATGGCCTGCGCCGAAGCGCTGATGAACCAGGAGCAGAAGTTCTTCGATGCGCTTGGCCGCGTGGCCGCCTTCCGCCTTGTCCCGGCCGAGCAGAAGCTGCTGCTGCTCGATGCCGAGGGCGAAACGCTGGTTCGCCTCGCCGCCATGTAGACACCGGCGTCCGCCGGCGATTGCATGTTGACGGCGGGCATGGACGGCCGATCGGGACTCGACGCGGCTGGCGCAATTGGAGACTATTGCGCCAGCCCTCCCTTGAGTCTTCGATTGGATGAAAATGGCCGAACGACCGTCGCGCGATCCGATTCTACGCGAAGCAAGAGGTGCCTCCGGCGCTGCCGCAGCACCTGCGCGCCCGTTCGTGCATCTTCGGGTGCACTCGCCCTATTCGCTGCTGGAGGGCGCGCTGCCGCTCGGCAAGATCATCGGCCATGCGGTGAAGGATCGCGCACCGGCAATTGCCGTCACCGATACGAACAACCTGTTCGGCGCGCTAGAGTTTGCGCAGAAGGCCGTCAAGGACGGGGTACAGCCGATCGTCGGCTGCCAACTCGACGTTGCCTTCGCCGACCCGTCCGGGGAGGGGCCGCGGCACAATGGCCACCGGCGCCACGGCCCGGCCGTCGAACCGCTGGTGCTGATCGCGGCCACGGAAGCCGGCTATGCCAATCTCGTGCGGCTGGTTTCCCGCGCCTATCTCGACGTGCCGGCGGGCCTGCCGCCGCATGTCGACGCGGACTGGCTGCCGGCGCTTGCCGACGGCATTATATGCCTGACAGGCGCCGCGAGGGGCCCAGTGGGCGCGATGCTCAAGGCCGACAATCGCGCCCAGGCCGAAGCGCGGCTTCTGTTCCTGAAGCGTACCTTCGGCGACCGGCTTTATGTCGAGCTGCAGCGCTATCGCGGCTACGACAAGGCGGTCGAAGCGGCCACCATCGATCTTGCCTTTGCGCACGACCTTCCGCTGGTCGCCACCAACGAGGCATTCTTTCCCTTTGCCGATGATTACGAGGCGCATGACGCGCTGCTGGCGATCGCCGAGGGCTCGGTGGTCGCCGTCGACGACCGCCGCCGGCTGACGCCGGACCATCATCTGAAGTCGCAGGCTGAAATGACGGCGCTGTTCGCCGACCTGCCGGAGGCGATCGACTCCACGGTCGAGATCGCAATGCGCTGCTCCTACTATCCGCAGACGCGTAAGCCGATCCTGCCGCGCTTCACCGGCGCGGACGCGACGGATGCGGAAGCGGCTTTGGAAGCCGAAGCCGAAGAACTCGCACGGCAGGCGCGGGAGGGGCTGGACAAGCGGCTTGCCGCGCACGGGCCGACCTCCGGCTACACCGAGACCGATTATCGCGAGCGGTTGGAATTCGAGATCGGCATCATCACCCGGATGAAGTTTCCGGGCTACTTCCTGATCGTTGCCGACTTCATCAAATGGGCCAAGGCGCATGAGATTCCCGTGGGTCCAGGCCGTGGTTCGGGCGCGGGCTCGCTGGTCGCCTATGCGCTTACCATCACCGACGTCGACCCGCTGCGCTTCTCGCTGCTGTTCGAGCGCTTCCTCAACCCCGACCGCGTGTCGATGCCCGACTTCGACATCGACTTCTGCCAGGATCGCCGCGAGGAGGTGATCCGCTACGTGCAGGAGAAATACGGCCGCGACCAGGTCGGCCAGATCATCACCTTCGGAACGCTGCAGGCCCGCGCCGTGCTGCGCGACGTCGGCCGCGTCTTGCAGATGCCCTACGGCCAGGTCGACAGGCTGTGCAAGATGGTGCCGGCCAACCCCGCCAATCCGGTCAAGCTCAAGGATGCTGTGGAGGCCGAGCCGCGCTTTGCCGAGGAGGTGGAGAAGGAACCGGTCGTGCAGAACCTGCTCGACACGGCGATGAAGCTGGAAGGGCTCTATCGCCACGCCTCGACGCACGCCGCAGGTATCGTCATCGGCGACCGGCCGCTGTCGGAACTGGTGCCGATGTATCGCGATCCGCGTTCCGACATGCCGGTCACCCAGTTCAACATGAAGTGGGTGGAGCAGGCGGGGCTGGTCAAGTTCGACTTCCTCGGGCTCAAGACGCTGACGGTGCTGGAGACGGCGGTGAAGCTCATCCGCCGGCGCGGCGTCGACATCGATCTCGCCACCATCCCCTATGACGACCCCGACACCTACGCGATGCTGTCGCGGGGTGAGGTGGTCGGCGTGTTCCAGGTGGAATCGGCGGGCATGCGCAAGGCGCTGATCGGTATGAAGCCCGACCGCATCGAGGACATCATTGCGCTCGTCGCGCTCTACCGCCCCGGCCCGATGGAGAACATCCCCACCTACAACGCCCGCAAGCACGGCGAGGAGGAGATCGCCTCGATCCATCCCAAGATCGACCACCTGGTAAAGGAGACGCAGGGCGTCATCGTCTACCAGGAGCAGGTGATGCAGATCGCGCAGGAGCTTGCCGGCTACTCGCTCGGACAGGCCGATCTGCTGCGCCGCGCCATGGGCAAGAAGATCCGCGCCGAGATGGAAAAGCAGCGCGGCATCTTCGTCGAGGGCGCGACGGCGCGCGGCGTGGCCAAGCCGCAGGCGAACTTCATCTTCGACCTGCTCGCCAAGTTCGCCGACTACGGCTTCAACAAGTCGCACGCCGCCGCCTACGCCATCGTCTCCTACCAGACCGCCTATCTGAAGGCGCATTATCCGGTGGAGTTCCTGGCAGCGTCGATGACGCTCGACATGAACAACACCGACAAGCTGGCCGATTTCCGCGCTGACGCGATGAGGCTCGGCATCGAGGTCGTGCCGCCTTCGGTGAGGACTTCGCACCGGCCGTTCGAAGTCGGCGAGAACCGCATCTACTATGCGCTGGCCGCCATCAAGGGCGTGGGCGAGGCGGCAGTCGACCACATCGTGGAAAAGCGGAAAGAGAAGCAGTTCGAATCGCTTGAAGACTTCTGCTCACGCGTCGATCCGCGCATCGTGGGCAAGCGCGTCTTCGAAAGCCTGATTGCCGCCGGCGCGTTCGACTGCTTCGGCCACGACCGCGCCTCGCTGTTCGCCGGGCTTGAACGGATGATGGGCATGGCGTCGCGCGCGCAGGAAAATGCCGCCTCCGGCCAGTCCGACATTTTTGGCGCAGCCCTTGGCGCTCAACCGGAAAAACTGGTTCTGCCCCCCTGCGAGCCATGGCTGCCGGCAGACCGGCTGCATCGCGAATTCGCGGCGGTGGGCTTTTATCTCTCGGCCCACCCGCTCGACGAATACAAGGCGCTTCTGGAAAAGATGCGGGTGCAGAACTGGGCGGAGTTCCAGGCGGCCGTCAAGCGCGGCGCCACCGCCGGGCGGCTCGCGGGCACCATCACTTCGAAGCAGGAGCGCAAGACCCGCACCGGCAACAAGATGGGCGTCGTCAACTTCTCCGACACGACCGGCCAGTTCGAGGC
>JAEWFU010000363.1 GCA_023388675.1 Pseudomonadota bacterium
CGGCGATGTGCTACTGTCCATCGAGGCCATGAAGATGGAGACTGCGCTTCATGCCGAGCGCGACGGCGAGATCGCCGAGGTGCTGGTGAAGGCCGGCGACCAGATCGATGCCAAGGACCTGCTGATCGTGTACGCCTGACGGTTCGGCCCCTCTCAATTGCCTTCAGCGAGAGAGGGGCGCTGTCGGATGGCGGCCTGGCCGCCGTCGGGTCACTCGTAGCTGAGGAAGGTCTTGTAGATATAGCCGGTACGGCCGTCATACCGGATGGTGCACCAGTCGCAATCCGCCTCCGCCTCGACCTTTTCCAGTGCTGGCACGACCAGCAGCACTTCCGCGTCATCCGCGGGGCCTGCGCGCATATTTACATAGCGCGTGGTTGTGGCTTGCCGCATCGCAGACGTGTCGATCGAGCCGATGGAGGCGGTCTCCTCCTCCGAAGGCGCTCCGACATCGGCTTCGACCTCCCGGCGTTGGATTGCTTCGAGCTTGGCGATCTCGTCCTCCGATTCGGCAACCGGAACGGAAGGTACAAAGGCGGAGATACCGGGTTTGGCCGGCAATATCGACGACGTGCGACCCGGATCCGGCTGGAATGCACTGCCGTCAGCCAATGCTACCGGTTCCAGTAACTGGCGGGCGGATTCGACGGGAGCAACGAGAGGCTGCGCGGCGGCTTCCTCAACCACGTCCTGCTCGGCAGCGCCGGGCGGCTCGGCTTCTGCTGTTGCCGACCCGGTTTGTGCAGCCGGCTGCCCGGTCTCTACCACGCTGGCTGAAGCCTCAGCGGGTTGACCATGGTCCTTGCCGGCCTCGCGGCCTAAAAAAGTTCCCAACAAAACGATCAGTGCCAGCCCGCCCACAAGAGTTACCGCGATCGGCGCAGCCGAGGCGGGGAGCTCGGCCCAGGTTTCGCGTGACAGGCGCGGAAGACGAGGGAGGCGCGAGCGGGAACCGAGAGGCGCGAGGAATGGCTGCGGGGACCGTTTAAACTTGAAGGGACTCTTCACACCGTTCTCCATGCGGCGCTGCGGCGCCCAAACCCAGTGCCTGCGCGAGTGCGCATGCCGTCTTGCCCCTTTCCTTTGCCCGTTTCCATGGAACCCGAATGTGGCTGGGGTTGGTCCGCTTTGTGGCAATCCGCTTTTCCACGAGCCGTCCCGCAGGCAGTGTCGGTATTCTGGCCCAATATTTCGCGGACCGCCTGGGCTTGACTGGGAACTAAATCGATTTAATTTCCCGCTGACCAATCAGGATGCGGATATCCATGACGACTGACACGAAACTGGCCGCCCGACGCGGGCGCCTTGCGGTTGCCGCGATGTTTTTCGCCAACGGCTTTATCATAGGCAGTTGGGCGCCGCAGATCCCGCTGGTTCTTTCACGCCTCGGCATCACCGAAACGACGCTGGGCCTGTTGATCCTCGTTTTCGGACTGGGGGCGCTGGTGGCGATGCCCTGGTGCGGCTACCTGATGGCCAGGCACGGCTCGCGCGCGGTTCTGCGGGTGTTTGCGGTGTTGGCGTCGTTCGCCCTTTTGTTTGTGGCGCTGGCCAATACTCTCTGGCTGGTCGCCCCGGCCATGTTCTTCCTTGGGGGCGTTATCGGCGCGATGGATGTCGCCATGAACACCAATGCCGTCACGGTCGAGAAGCGCCTCGGGCGCGCGGTGATGTCGTCGTCTCACGGCTTCTGGAGCCTTGGCGGTTTTGTGGGCGGCGCGAGCGGCGGCCTCGTCATTCAGTCTGTCGGCCATCTCATGCATGCCGGAATGGTCACGATCGTGGTGTTTGCCATCGTGGCAGTGGCAATCGGCATGCTTGTGGAGGGCGACCGGCCGGCCGCGCAGGAGCATGCGCGCTTTTCATGGCCGTCGAATCCGCTCGTCTATCTTGTCGGCTTCATGGCGCTGTTCTCGATGATCCCGGAAGGGGCGGTGCTGGACTGGGCGGCGCTCTATCTCCAGCAGGAGATGGGAAGCGACATTGCCACGGCAGGTTTCGCGTTTGCCGCATTCTCGGCAACCATGGCCGCGATGCGGTTCCTCGGCGATGGCGTGCGCAATCGTTTCGGCGCCGTCGCAACATTGCGCATTTCGGCGCTCATAGCCGCGGCGGGAATGCTGGTCGCGGGCTTGGCGCCTCACGCGTGGCTCGCCATCGCTGCCTTTGCGTTTTCCGGGCTCGGTATCGCCAACATGGTGCCGATCGCATTCTCGGCGGCCGGAAACCAGGACGGTGTCGAATCCGGCACCGGCATGAGCGTGGTCACCACGATGGGCTATTCAGGCATTCTGGTCGCGCCCTCGGCGATCGGCTTTCTGGGAGAACGTGTCGGCTTTGCCCTGATCTTCGTCGCGCTATCCGGGCTTCTCGTCGTGGTGAGCCTCATGGCGGGGCTCGCCCGCTCGGCGGACTTCGTGGCTCATCAGCCCGCCGAGTAGGTGTTTGCCCGGACGGGCAGGTCAGATCCTGCCCATCAGCACCAGAATCAGCACGATCACCAGTACCACGCCGAGGATGCCGGATGGGCCGTAACCCCATGCGCGCGAGTGCGGCCATGCCGGTACGGCGCCGAGCAGAATCAGAATCAGGATGATGATGAGAATTGTGCCGAGCGACATGATGGTCCCCTTCGCATAGTGGCATGAAACACCACATAAATGCCGTGTGAAGGGGATTGGTTCCCGGCAGGCAGGTGGGCACCTCCGGAATCGACCGGAGGTGCATTTTCCTTATTCGGCAGCCTTGGGATAGGCCATGCCTTCATCATTGGCGATGGCAGGCTTGCCGTCGGCTTCCTTGGTCGTCTCGACAGTGCCGCCCTTGCCCCGCCTGAAGAGACGCGACAGCAGACTGCGGCGGCCTTCCGGCCGTTTGTCGCGGGTGAACACCATCAGAGCCGAGGGCGTCACCACCAGCGTCAGCACGGTTGCGAAGGCGAGGCCGTAAACGATGGCGCTCGACAGCGAAATCCACCACTGCGTCGACGGCGCGTTGATCGTCGTTTCGTGGTGGAAGAGCTCCAGCCCGAGGCCGAACGCGATCGGCAGAACGCCCATGATCGCCGACACGGCGGTCAGAACCACTGGACGCGCGCGTTCGCGGCAGGTCTGCAGCACCGCGTCCATCTTGGACCAGCCTTCCTCACGAAGGCGGTCATAGGTGTCGATAAGCACGATGTTGTTGTTCACCACCACGCCGGCCAACGCGATGACGCCGATACCGGACATAACGATGCCGAAGGTCTGGCCCGTCAGCAGCAGCCCAAGGAACACGCCGATGGTCGACATGACCACCGTCATCAGAACCAGGAACACGCTGGTGAACTTGTTGAACTGCGCGAGCAGTACGATGAAGATCAGGAAGATCGCCGCACCGAAAGCGTTCGTTAGGAACGCGCTGGCCTCGTCGCTCTCCTGACTGGAACCGGCGAGTTTCCAGCTCGTGCCGGCAAGCTCCATGTCGCCGACTGCCTGGGCTACCTGCGCCTGAACTTCCGCGACCTGGAAGCCGTGGCCGACATTGGCCTGCACGACGATCGTGCGCTGGCCGTCGATGCGCGACAGGATGCCGGTGCGCTGCTCGGCAACACGGGAGACGAAATTCGAAATCGGGACCGAGCCCTGCGCTGTCTCGACGCGAAGCTGGTCGAGCGTCGACAGCGTGCGGCGATCTTCCGGCAGACGCAGACGGATATCCACCGCATCGTCGGCGCCGGCGGGACGATAGTCGGTCAGCTTGAGGCCGGTGGTGACGAGCTGGACGACCGTACCGACAGAGGACGGGCTGATACCGTATTGTGCAGCCTTGGTGCGGTCGACCTCCAGGGCCCAGTCGACGCCGGGCGGCGGGAGGCCGTCGGAGATGTCGATGACGCCAGGCACCTGCGCAATCCTCGCGGCGACGTCGCGGGCATGGTCATTCAGGTTCTGCGGATCGGAGGCAGACAGGCGAACCTGGATCGGCTTACCGGTCGGCGGGCCCGCGTCGGGCACGCGCACCTCCACGTCGACGCCGGGGATGCCGGCCATCGCCACGCGCAGATCATCCAGAATGGCGTTTGCGGACTTGCGCTCCCGCCAGTCGACGAATTCGTACTGAATGACGCCAACGACATCTTCGGGGATGTCCTGACCGCCACCCTGCGTCTTGCCGACGCGGGTATAGACCGATTTGATGCCCGGCCAGCCGAGCAGGCGGCTTTCGGCTTCGCTCGTTGCCGTATCCATCTCGGCCAGCGAGAGGTTGCCGCGAGCGTGCACGTAAAGCAGGCCGTAATCGGGTTCGACGCTCGGGAAGAATTCCACGCCGGCGCCGTACTGCGAATAGGAGTAGAAGACACCGCCGAGCAGGCCCACCGTCAGGACCAGCACGGTAATCGGGAAGCGCACCGCCTGCTTGACGATCCCCATGTACCAGCCGTCGCGATGCGAACCTTCAGGCTCGACATGTGCCTTGGCGAACATGGCGCCGAGCGTCGGGGTGAACACCAGCGCGTAGAGCATCGAGGCGGCGAGGGTGACGATCAGTGTGATCGGCAGGTATTTCATGAAGTCGCCGACGATGCCGGGCCAGAACAGCAGCGGCGAGAAGGCGGCGATGCGGGTCATGGTCGCGGCAATGACCGGGCCGGCCATGCGCTTGGCCGCGAGTTCGAATGCCTGCTCCTTGGGCATGCCTTCCGACATGCGCCGCTCGGCGAACTCGGTGACGATGATCGCGTCGTCCACCAGCATGCCCACGGCCAGGATGAGGCTGAACAGCACGATCATGTTGATCGTGTAGCCCATCATCGCGAGCGCCAGGATACCCATCAGGAAGGACGACGGGATCGCCAGGCCGATCAGCAGCGAGGAGCGGCCGGACAGCGAGTAGAGAATGATGATGAAGACCAGGATGACCGCGATGAGCACGTGGTTCTGGAGGTCGTTCAGGAGCTGGTTGAC
>JAEWFU010000262.1 GCA_023388675.1 Pseudomonadota bacterium
GCCGGAGCATGGTCATGCGCCTGTCGCCTCTTTCCGCCCTTCTGGCGCTTGCCCTCCTGCTGCCCATGCCCTTGGCGAACGCAGGCGAAGGGCCGAGCCACGCGATCGCCATGCATGGCGAGCCGGACCTTCCGGCCGACTTTCAGCATTTTCCCTACGCGAACCCGGACGCCCCGAAGGGCGGGCGCATCGACTATGCGCTGCAGGGCACCTTCGACAGCCTCAATCCGTTCATCGTCCAGGGCGACGGCGCACGGGGCCTGTTCGACCAGTTTCTCGGCAATAACGTCTTCGAGACGCTCATGTCGCGCTCGCGCGGCGAGGCCTTCACGCTCTACCCGCTGCTTGCGAAAACCGTCGAGACGGACGAGGAACGCAGCTTCATCGAATTCACGCTCGATCCGCGCGCGAGGTTCTCCGACGGCGAACCGGTGACGGCCGACGACGTCATCTTCTCGATGGAGCTCCTGCTGGAAAAGGCACGGCCGATCTACCAGAACTGGATCAAGGCGGCGGAGAAGATCGAGAAGGTCGGCGAGAACGGGGTGCGTTTCACCTTCAAGCCGGATGCGGGACGCGAGGCGCCGCTGCTGCTCGCCATGCTGCCGATCCTGCCTGAACACGCGACCGACCGCGACCGCTTCGACAAGTCGTCGCTCGAACCGATGATCGGCTCCGGCCCCTACGTGGTCGAGAGCGTGCGGCCCGGCGAACTGGTCGTAATGAAGCGCAACCCGGACTACTGGGCGAAGGACATCCCTTCCAAGCGCGGCTTCGACAATTACGACGAGGTCCGGATCAACTACATCCGCGACGACAACACGATGTTCGAGGCCTTCAAGAAGGGCGTCGTCACGCTTTTCGAGGAAACCGACACCGGCCGCTGGTCGACGGGCTACGACTTTCCCGCCGTCAATGCCGGGCGGGTGGTAAAGGACGCCTTCCCGATCGAGCAGCCGTCGGGCATGTACGGCTTCGTCATGAACACCCGCCGGCCGGTCTTCCAGGACCGTGCCTTCCGCCAGGCGCTGGCCGGGCTGTTCGATTTCGAATGGGCGAACCGCAACCTGTTCAACGGCGCCTACACGCGCACGCGCAGCTATTACGACGGATCGCCGCTCTCCTCGCACGGCGTGCCGGCAAGCGCTGCTGAACGCGCGCTTCTGGCGCCCTATCCCGACGCCGTGCTGCCGGAGATCATGGAGGGCACCTACGCCCTTCCCGCCTCCGACGGCTCCGGCCGCGACCGGGAATTCCTGCGCACCGGCATGGATGCGCTGAAAGCCGCCGGCTACCGGCTCGACGGGCGGCAGCTCGTCGACGCGAACGGCCGCCCGGTCACGTTCGAGATCATGCTCAACGGCCCGTCCGGTCAGGCGCTGGCCATGGCCTGGGCCCGCACGCTGGAGCGTCTCGGCATCCGCGCCACCGTCCGCATCGTCGATAGCGCCCAATATCTCCAGCGCCAGCGCACCTACGATTTCGACATCATGCTGATGCGCTACACTTCCTCGCTGTCGCCCGGCGCCGAGCAGATCGGCCGCTGGGGGTCGGTGACGCGCGACCTCGACGGCACCTACAATTTCGCCGGCGTGGCCGACCCCGCTGTCGATGCGATGATCGAGGCCCTGCTTGCCGCCCGCACGCGCGAAACGTTCGAGACGGCCGTGCGCGCCTTCGACCGGGTCCTGATGAGTGGCGCTTACGTCGTTCCGCTCTATCATCAACCCGACAAGTGGGTGGCGCGCTGGAAGCAAATCGAGCGCCCGGAGGCGACACCCGTCTACGGGCCGCAATTCCCCACCTGGTGGCATGCGGCCGAATAGACCGGCCCCCGCAGCCGAAGGAGATCGACATGAGCGAAGAGAACGGCATCACCGTCGACGTCATTTCCGACGTCGTCTGCCCCTGGTGCTTCATCGGCATGAAGCGGCTGGAAACGGCGATGACGCTCGCCGGCGACGTTCCGGTCAGCGTCCGCTGGCGTCCCTATCAGCTCGACCCGACCATTCCGGCCGGTGGCCTGCCGCGCAAGGAATACATGCTGAACAAGTTCGGCAGCGTGGAGCGGCTCAAGGAAATCCACGCCCAGGTTTCGCAGCTCGGCGAGGCCGAAGGCATCCGCTTCAATTTCGAGGCCATCCAGACCTCGCCCAACACACTCGACGCGCATCGGCTGATCCGCTGGGCGGCGTCGCCCAAGGCCCCGACAGGCATGCAGACGCCGGTGGTCCGCCGCCTGTTCGAACAGTTCTTCGAGGAAGCCCGCGACATCGGCGACCGCGCCATGCTCGTGGAAACGGCGGTGGAAGCCGGCATGGACGGTCCGCTGGTCGAGGCGCTGCTATCGTCCAACGCCGACGCTGAATCCGTGCAGAACGAGATCGCGACCGCCGCGCAGATGGGCGTGCGCGGCGTGCCCTGCTTCCTGCTCGAAGGCAAATACGCCGTGATGGGCGCCCAAGACGCCGAAACGCTGGCCGACGCCATCAGGCAGGTCGCGGCAGCGAAGGCTAAGGGCGAGCTTTCGAACGAGGCGTGAGCAATCCTGGCCACGCTTGCGCTGCCCCTCACCTGCCTGCCGGCATCCTCTCCCCGTAAACAGGGAGAGGAGCGCCTGCCGCTTGGTCGGCACTACCCTTCAGCGCCGGTGATTGGCGAAAGCAGCGATGAAGGCTGTCTTCTCCCCGTCCGTCACGGGGAGAAGTGCCCGGCAGGGCGATGAGGGGCAGCGCAAACGCTTACTGTTCTTCTCACCGCTAAAATTACGCCGCCACCTTCTCCGCCAGTCGCGCGAGCTGCGTCATCACCACCGCCGAACCGGCCAGCCGCTTCTGCGCGCTCGGCCATTCGCGCATCAGCACGATCGAGTGGTCCGGCCTGATCTTGGCCAG
>JAEWFU010000277.1 GCA_023388675.1 Pseudomonadota bacterium
GTTCCGTTCGAAAGTTCGTCGGCAACGGCCTCCTTGTCGAGCCCCCGGCGCTGGATCGCCTGCTGCAGCATCTCCAGGCTGGTGTAGGTCACGACCGAACCCCAAAGATCGGGCGCCTGGCCGGTCACCTCCTCGTGGCGCTTGCGGTAGGCGGCGTTCTCCGCGTTATTGGGATCGATGCCGCCCAGGCTCATGATGCCTTCGGCGTTCTCGCCATTGTTGGCGCCGTAGGCAGGAAAGCCGGTGCCGACGCCGAGGTAGAGCACCTTCGGGTTGAACTTCGCCACCTGCGCCTGCTGGGTGATCGCGAAGGTTTCCGGCGGGTAGGAGAAGGCGACGAAGGTATCGGCCCCGCTGCTCGACGCCTCGTTGATCATCGGCGTGAAATCGGTCGTTCCGGCCGGATAGGTCACGTCATAGACGATCTCGAATCCCGCCTCCTGGAAGGACGGCCGCGCCGCCGTCACGAGATCGATGCCGAAGCCGTCGGCCACCGAAATCATCGCGACCTTCTTGTTGACCTGGCCACCCTCGGCCGCCTTGCTCAAAAGGCCGGCGAGCGCGTTCGTGTAGTCGTGTCCGCCGCCCAGCAGCCAGTAACTCTTCTTCCAGCGCTCGACGAACTCCGGCGCCTTGTCGGTGACGGCGGAAACGGCGAGCTGCGGGTAGCCGAAACGGTCGAGAAGCGGCGCAACCGCAAGGTTGAAGCCCGTGCCCCATGGCGGCAGGATGAAGTCGACCTTGTCCTGCGCGGCGAGACGCTCGACGGCCCGCACCACCTCCTCGGCGGAGGAGCGGTCATCATATTCGATCACCTCGATCGGCAGCTTGCTGCCGTCGGGCAGTTCAAGACCGCCGGCGTCGTTCACGTCCTTCACCCAGAGCTGGTAGTTCGGCAGCGTAGTGATGCCGGCGCCGCCGGAGTTCGGCCCGGTCTTGGAGATCGCGTAGCCGATCCTGACGGACGTCCGTTCCTGTGCGGACGAAGGCATTGCGAACGTAGCGGCCGCGAGTGCTACGGACACGCCGAAATAGCGCAGGGCTCGCCTGCGGGTCACAGTCGTCATGGCATTCCTCCCATTTGCGCGCCCGTTGTGACGGTGCACGTGGTGGACGGCTCGATTTCCTCCCGGCCTGTCCTTCAAACAGGCTATGAAAGGTCCCGGTTACGGGGAATAGACATTTTCGCGGGAGTTTTGGACTTTTGACGTAAAGCCGACACCTACGGCAACTCGTCGAACAGATAGCGCGAACGGCGCCGCCAATCATTGCGAAGGCGGGTTTGCGGTGAGACATCGCTATATCGGACAGGCGATCACATAGCGCGCATAGGCAAAGCCGAGGATTTCCGTTGCGATCAGGCTCGCGCTCCTAGGCGCGGTGAAGCCGGCTCATGCGAGCCTCAGCCGTCCGTGGCTTGGCGGTGCAGGTCGAGAAGTGCGCTGCGAAGCGCGGATGAGTCGACCTGCCGTCCCGTGAAATGGCGGAAGGCCTGCACGCCCTGGTGGAAAAAGAGTTCCCAGCCGCTCATGACCGTCAGGCCGGCTTTCCCGGCAAGCTGCAGAAACTCCGTGTCGACCGGCGTATAGACGGCATCGAAAGCCCAGGCCGCCCCTCGCATCAGCCCGGCGGAAACCGGGGAGCCGGGATGGCCGGTCATGCCCATCGGCGTGCAGTTGATCAGGCCGTCGACACCGTCGGTTGCGGCGGCCATCGAGTCCGCCGCCCTGCTTTCCATCCCCCTATCGGCTCCGGCAAGCGCCGCCGCCAGCGCCCGGGCCCGGGAGGTGTCCATGTCGTAGATCCTCAGCTCGCGCGCGCCGAGTTGCGCCAGCGCAAAACCTATCGCCTTGCCGACCCCGCCTGCACCTGCCATCGCGACCACGCCCGGGGATACGTCGCCGAACGAGGCGCGGAACGCGGCTGCGAAGCCGGAGAAGTCGGTGTTGTGTCCCTGCGGCCGCTTGCCACCGAACAGCACGGTGTTGCAGGCGCCGATGGCGGCGGTCAGCGGGTCAGGCACCTCCAGCCGCGCTATGACCGTCTCCTTGTAGGGGTAGGTGACGTTGATGCCGCGATAGCCTTCGCGTGCGCAACGGTCGAAGACGGCGTCGAAATCCATGCCCATATCGGCGGGGATCAGCCGGTCATAGGTCACATCGAGATCGCAAAGCCTGCCGGCGAGCACATGCAACCGGGGCGATTGCGAGCGGGCGATGTGGTCGCCGATGAGGCCCAGCCGGATGGCGGCCATGGGAAATGCTCTGGAACCGGGTTGATCGAAAGCCAAACCGTAGCCGCAGCACTGCGACTTCGCAACACACAAAATCCAATATGTCTGATGTTTCAGATTTTATATGGTGATCTAGGAGGTAATGGTGCCCGTGGCGAGAGCATGTTCGACACCGCCTTCCACATGGCGCACGAGCACGTCGCGTGCCTTTGCAGCGTCCCGTTCCAGCGCGGCGTCGTGCATGATCCGGTGCTCCTCCGCCGCGATGTCACCCCGGAATGACAGGGCAATCATCTGGTAGCGGAGATATTTGTCGAACACGCCCGCATGCGTCTCCATCAGCACCGCCGAGCCGCAGGCGGAGATCAGCGCCTGATGAAACTCCCAGTCGTAGCGCTTCCAGAGTTCGGTTTCGCTGAAGTCGCCTGCGCGCATGCGCCGCTCGAGCGTGGCGAGCTTGTGGTGGGCGGCGACCACGCGCCCTTCCCATTCCATGTCGCCGGCCGCGAAAGACTGTTCCAGCGCATGACCTTCCAACAGGAGGCGCAGAGCCGCGA
>JAEWFU010000311.1 GCA_023388675.1 Pseudomonadota bacterium
GCGGCGGTCGGGATATCGTAGCGGGCGCAGAAATCCTTGGTGAAGCCCTTGGATCCTTCGAGGCGCGCGGCATCGGCGGAGGGCCCGAAGACGCGGATGCCGGCCCTGGCGAGATCATCGGCGAGGCCGGCGACCAAGGGCGCTTCTGGGCCCACGACGACGAGGTCGATCCGGTTATCGCGAGCGAAAGCCACGATTGCCGCATGGTCGGCAATGTCGAGGGGCACGCATTCGGCTTCTTCGGCGATGCCTGGATTGCCGGGCGCCGCATAAAGCTTCGTCAAAAGAGGCGAGGCCGCGATCTTCCATGCCAGCGCATGTTCGCGCCCGCCCGATCCGATCAGAAGTACGTTCATGGCGGCGATTCCCTGTTGTCCCTCGGATGCGCTTCCCGGTAGGGCGACAGCAGACGCGGGTCAAGACAAGACGGCCCTTCGTGATCATGGCATTGAAATCAGCATCAGATGATGCCATTTTTCATGCATCGATGGAGATGGACATGCGCACCACAATCGCATTGGACGAAGAACTCCTTTCCAAGGCCCAGTCTCTGACCGGACTGAAAGAGAAATCCTCGCTCGTCAGGGAAGGGCTGAAAGCCCTGATCGAGCGCGAAAGCGCGTTGCGGCTGGCTCTGCTTGGCGGCACCGAACCTCAACTTGAGGGTGCGCCTAGGCGGAGGCCGTGACGATGCTTCTGGTCGATACCTCTGTGTGGATCGACCACCTCAATCATGGTGACCGACAATTGGTCGAGGCATTGCAGGATCGGCGTGTGCTTGGCCATCCATTCGTGATCGGCGAGATCGCGCTGGGGCACCTCCGCCAAAGAAAGATGCTGCTCGAACATCTGCGAAACCTCCCCGGCGCGGCGGTCGCCAGCGACGAAGAAGTGTACACGCTCATCGACCGTCGACAACTCTTCGGGCGCGGGATCGGATATGTGGATGCCCACCTTCTGGCGGCAACCATGCTGACGTCGGGTGCCAAACTCTGGACACGTGATAAAAGACTTCTGTCAGCGGCCGGCGAACTGGAGCTTCTCGCAGGCATCGAATAACTGCCGCCAGGCTCCCCTTGCGACATCGCCGCGCCTTGACGGCGGCCCCCGCCCCTGCCACTGCACGGGGCATGGAAGAGATCCAGTCGAAGCAGAGCCAGGGCCGCGTCGCCGATGCGCCTTCCGGCCATTGGGTCTACCGCGCGCTTCCGCGCGGCCTGTGGCCCTATGCGCAGCTCGCGCGCTGGGACAGGCCGATCGGCTGGTGGCTGCTGATGTGGCCGTGCTGGTGGTCGGCGGCCATGGCGGCTGCCGCTCATGCGCAGCCGGGCGACAGCCTTGCAAGCGTGCTACCATCCCCTTGGCACCTGTTCCTGTTCATGGCAGGTGCTATCGCGATGCGCGGCGCAGGCTGCACCTATAACGACATCGTCGACACCGACATCGACGAGCAGGTGGCGCGCACCCGGTCGCGGCCGCTTCCATCCGGCAAGGTCACGCGTCGACAGGCATGGACCTTCCTGATGCTGCAAAGCCTCGTCGGGCTCGTGGTATTGCTACAGTTCAACGGCTTCGCGATCGTCGTGGGCATCGCGTCGCTGGCGACCGTCGCGATCTATCCGTTCATGAAGCGCTTCACCGACTGGCCGCAGCTCTTCCTCGGCCTGGCCTTTTCGTGGGGCGCGCTGATGGGATGGGCGGCGCATTTCGGCTCGCTGGAGCTGGCGCCGCTGCTGCTCTATTTCGGCTCCATTCTGTGGGTGATCGGCTACGACACGCTCTATGCCCACCAGGACAAGGAAGACGACGCGCTGGTGGGGGTTCGCTCGACGGCCCGGCTGTTCGGCGACAGGACCAGGCAATGGCTGGTCGCGCTCTACGGCGGTGCGCTGCTGTTCTTCGTCGTCGCCTTCGCCAATGCCGCCGTGCCGATGCCTGCGCTGGCCGGACTGGTTGCGGCAGCCGCCCACATGGCGCGGCAGATCAGGGTCCTCGACATCGACGACCCGGACCAGTGCCTTGCGCTTTTCAAGTCCAACAGCGTGGTCGGCTGGCTGATCTTCCTCGGCCTGATGGGCGGCGGCGTCTGGGCGACGATCAGCCCGAGCTTCTGACCTCCGCAGGCGACATTTCGAGATACTGCGTCAACTCGCGGGCAGCAGCGCCACCTGCCCGGTTTGCCCCGATGGTCGAAGCGGACGGACCGTAGCCGACCAGATGGATACGCGGATCCCTGGCCACCTGCGTGGCGAGCCTGCCGGTCATCGTGATGCCGCCGCCTTCCTCGCGCAATTGCAGCGGCGCAAGATGGTCCAGCGAACTGCGAAAGCCTGTGCACCAGAGGATCACGTCGGCGCGCTGCTCGGTTCCGTCCGGCCAGCGAATGCCGGTTTCAGTGATCTCCGAGAATATCGGCAGCCTCTTCAGCGCGCCTCGCTCCCGCATCGCGCGGACGGCGGGCGTGAGCGGCAGGCTGCCGGTGTTCGAGGCGACGGAACCGGGCGGCAAGCCTCGGCGAACCTTGTCCTCGACCATTGCGACGATCTGCCGGCCGAACTCCTCGGTGAACGGGCCTTCGCGGAATTGCGGCTCGCGCCGCGTGACCCAGGTGGTCGTGGTCGCCTGCGAAATCTCGTCGAGCAATTGTATCGCGGAAATACCGCCACCGACCACGACGACGTGCTGTCCCCGGAATTCGTCCGCGGTGCGATAGTCCCTCGTATGAAGCTGCCGCCCTCTGAACCTTTCGGCACCCGGATATTCGGGAATATAGGGCGTCTGCCACGTGCCGGTCGCGTTGACGATGCCGCGCGCGGAGAAGGCGCCGGCGTCGGTTTCGACCCGCAGCCGCTCGCCCCGGTCGCAGACGACGCTGACTTTCACCGGCCTGTGGACGCGGAGATCGTAGCGTTCTTCGTAGGCCGCGTAGTAGCGCGGCACCGCCACGGAAGCCTGCACGGTTTCGCTCTCGGTGCCGACGATCTCGTCGAAACGCATGCCCGGCAGGTCGTGAACGCGGTTGACGGTTGCGAGCGTCAGCGACGGCCAGCGGAACTGCCAGGCGCCGCCGGGCGCCGGTGCCTGATCCAGCACCACGAAGTCGCGATCTGGCGCGAAGCCAAGCCGGCGAAGATGGTAGGCCGACGAGAGGCCGGCCTGCCCCGCCCCAATGACGACGAGGTCGACCTTGACCGCAACCCGCGCGGCTGCGGATTCGACTTTGCCTTCAGGTATCGGCTGTTCGATTGTCATTGAGTTCAAGCTGGCGAGATGAGACGAAACGGCGAACCCTGAATGTAAGGTGTTACGCCGCTCGTCACAATTCGCCGAACAACCGGCCCGTGCGGCCTACTTGCGGGCGATGATCTCCTCGCCGTTGACGACCAGCCGCAAACCGAGATCGCCGGTGCGGCGGCGCGCCAGGAAACGCGGACGGCGATGCATCGAGACGCGGCCCTTCCGGCGCTCGATCGGCTGGCCCTTCTTCACAAGACCCACCGACTCCTCGAGCGTACGGGCGACACCGTCGGCTTCCACCAGCAGCATCGGCAGACCGTAGGCTTCGGACCAGGCGCGCCAGTCGGCGGCCACATCGTCGAGGTTGTGGGCGACCAGCAGCGGCAC
>JAEWFU010000371.1 GCA_023388675.1 Pseudomonadota bacterium
GCCGTCATTCAGCGGATCACCGTTTGCAGCGAGTGAAATGGCCCATCTTGCGGCCGGGTCTGGCTTCCGCCTTGCCGTAGAGGTGAAGCATCACACCGGGCTCGGCCAGCAGCGCCGGCGCGCGTTCCACGTCACCGCCGATCAGGTTCTCCATCACGCAGTCGCCGTGGCGCACGGGATCGCCGAGCGGCAGGCCGGCAACGGCGCGGATATGCTGCTCGAATTGCGAGACGAGACATGCCGCCTCGGTCCAGTGCCCGGAATTGTGCACTCGCGGCGCGATCTCGTTGGCAAGCACGCCGCCATCCGCCATCACGAAGAACTCTACGCCGATGACGCCGATATAGCCGAGCCCGTCGAGAATCGTCTTTGCGGCATCGCGGGCCGCGGAAAGCGTGGCCGGCGATGCGGCGGCCGGCACTGTGGATGTATGCAGGATGCCGTCGCGGTGGACGTTTTCCGCGGCATCGTAGACGGCGATGCTGCCGTCCCGCCCGCGCGCCGCGATCACGGATATTTCGCGCTCGAACGGCACCAGTGCTTCCAGAATGAGAGGAACGCCGCCCATCTGGTCAAAGATGCCCGCGATGTCCGTCTTGCTGCCTGCGCGAAACACACGCTGGCCCTTGCCGTCGTAGCCCATGCGCCGCGTCTTGAGCACCCCCTCGCCGCCGAAGGTGATCAGCGCCTTTTCGAGATCGGCATCGCTATCCACAGGAAGGAAGCGGGCTGTGGATATCCCCATTCCGTTCAGGGCAGTCTTCTCGACGAGACGGTCCTGGGCGACCTCCAGGGCGCGCGGCGGCGGCGAGACGGGAACGTCGGCGGCCAGCATTTCGGCTGCGTGGACGGGCACATTCTCGAATTCGTAGGTCACCGCCGCGCATTCCCGCGCGAGCTCTGCCAGAGCGTGGGCATCGTCGTACGCCGCGACAATCTGGCGGCTGGCGACCTGCGCGGCGGGACAATCGGCCTGCGGTTCGAGCACGATGATGCGATAGCCGAGCCGGGCCGCAGCCATCGCCAGCATGCGACCGAGCTGGCCGCCGCCGATGATGCCGATGCAGGCGCCTGGCTGAAGCGGAAAGGTCATGCGTCGTCGGACGGATGATCGGCGACCGCGGCGGTCCGCTCCGCGCGCCAGGCATCGAGACGCGCTGCCAGCGCTTCGTCGCCGAGGGCCAGAACGGCGGCGGCCAGAAGCGCCGCATTCGTCGCACCCGCCTTGCCTATCGCAAGCGTGCCGACGGGAATGCCGGCAGGCATCTGCACTATGGACAACAACGAATCCTGCCCCGAAAGCGCCTTGGATTCGACGGGCACGCCGAATACCGGCAAAGGCGTCATCGCGGCCGTCATGCCCGGCAGGTGCGCCGCACCGCCAGCACCCGCGATGACCACCTTGAAGCCGGCGGCCTTCGCGCCGGTCGCGAAATCGTAGAGGCGCTGCGGGGTGCGGTGTGCCGACACGATCCGGCATTCGTGCGAAATGCCCAGCTCACCAAGCGTATCGGCTGCATGGCGCATGGTCGCCCAGTCCGACTGGCTGCCCATGATGATGGCGACGTCAGCGCTCTGGCCGGTCATGTCCGTCCTCACGCGATGATGTCGGGAATGATGCGGTCTTCCAGCCTCTGCATGCGGTCCTTAAGCGTCAGCTTCTTCTTTTTCATGCGCTGTATCTGCAGCGGATCGCAGCCCATCGCGATCATAGCGTTGATCGCGGCGTCGAAGTCCATGTGTTCCTGTTTGGCCTTTGCAAACTCGAGACGAATCTCGGCCTGTTCCTGTTCCGACATGCTCAACCGTCTGAAGATTCTGAGGCGGGAATCGCCTGCGCGGGCGGGTTCCGGAGCTTCCGCGACCGGCGAGCGCCTCATAGCACATTTCGACCCGTCAGGAAATGCTACTACGCTCCATTCGACACGATTGTCGTTCGATGGCAAAGTGTCATGGCGCTGTCACGAAGCGACCTGCGGTGGACGTCCGGGATGGCGCGATCGAGGAACGATGAAGGGAGAACCTATCATGTCTCTTGCATCCCATCTTGCAGAGCTGCAACGGAAGCATGGCGATATCGAACGCGAGATCGACGAGGCTTTGACGCATCCGTCGTGCGACACCCTCGAAATCGCCAGGCTCAAGCGGCGCAAGCTGGCCCTCAAGGACGAGATAGAGAAACTGAGGTCGCCGACGCGACATTGACCTGCCCATAGGCACCGCAAAGGTGCTGTCCCGATAGCAATGCCGGTGGCGACCGCGCCATCGGCACTTTGGGGTTTTGTCTGCCTGATGCAGGCGCAGAGCATAGCCGCCATTCGATTTGGCATGGATACGGTTATCCCGTGCCGTGCAGGCGCTATTCCTCCCAGAATTGATCCAGCCAGATGTTCAGCTTCAGGAACCCCTGGTTGCTGATGGCATAGATGCGCCGCGTTCCCTGCGAGCGTGCGCTGACAAGCCCCGTATCCAGCAATATCTTGAGGTGTTGGGACACCGCGGGCCGCGAGACCGGCAGCCCCAGGGCCAACTCGCTGACTGTTTTCGGCCCGCGCCTCAGCTCCTCCAGCAGATGCCGGCGATTGGTGTCCGCAATTGCCATGAACGCGTCAGGCTGGGTCATGGCTATTTGTAACCCGCCCGCCGCGAAGTTCAATTGGCTTGTGGCTCCGCCTCGCTTGTGCCGATCGTATCGTCGGATGCCGCATGCGCTTCCGGATCGGCGCGTGGATCGAGAAGGCCGGCCTGCGGCGTGACGGCACGCTCCGAAGGCAGGGTCTTGAAGGCCTCGCGGTCCTCAAGCGGCACCGGTGCCCGGCGCGTGGTGCGCAGCATTGCATAACCACCGAGCGACAAATGCGCCAACGCGGTTGCAAGGAACAGGCTTTCAGGCCGCATCTGCGCCATCAGGAACGCCCCGAGCAGCGGGCCGATCATCGTGCCGAAGCCGTAGAGCAGCAGCAAGCCGCCCGAGACCTTGATGAAATCCTCCTGGCTCGCATGGTCGTTCGCATGCGCCACGGCGATCGAATAGAGCGTATAGGCGAGCGCGCCGTAGGCCGCCGTCAGGATCAGTATGGCTACGCTGGAACGCGGGGCAAACGCGAAAACCAGCAGCCCGAAGAGGGCCGAACCGAAAGCCGCCGCTGCAAGCACGTAGCGGCGGTCGGTACGGTCCGAGGCGCGGCCGACCGGAAGCTGCGTCACCGCCCCCGCCACGACCACGAGGCTCATCATCAGCGCAATCTCGGCCGTCGATATGCCGACGCGGGCGCCATAGACCGCCCCCAGCGTGCCCCACGCGCCGTTGGCGACCCCCACGAGCACGCAGCCCACGGCCGCCACGGGGGAGTTGTTATAGAGCCCCTTGAGATCGAGCTTGACGTCGGCGAGCGGTTCCGGCGTCGCGGCCGAGGAAATGGCGGTCGGAATGAGGGATGCGCAGAAGAAGATGCCAGCCACCATGAACAGTGCCGCGCCGACGACTTCGCCTGCGGCCACGATCATCTGGCCGCCCATGATCGAAGCGTAGGTGACCATCATGTAAAGGCCGAAAACCGTGCCACGGTTGTCGTTGGTCGCTTTCTCGTTCAGCCAGCTTTCGATGATCATGAACGCGCCGGCCATGGTGAAGCCGGTCCCCGCGCGCAGCGCGATCCAGCCATATTCGTCGACCCACAGCCCGGTCAGAAGCGCGATGATGGCGCCTGAGGCGGCAAATACGCCGAAGGACCGCACATGGCCGACCTTGCGCACCAGTCGCGGCGCAAAATAGCAGCCGGCGACGAACCCGCCCGCCCATGCGGTGCCGAAAAGACCCAGCGAGGCGGTCGAAAAACCCTCCGCCTGGCCGCGCAGCGGCAGGAGCAGGCCATGGAGCCCCGAAGCGGCAAGAAGAAAGGCCGTTCCGCAGAGCAGCGAAAAAATCGGGCGGTATGTCGCGAGCATGTCTCGTCGGCGGCCTTCTTGCTATGGGTCGTTGATTCGAAACTAAAGCTGAATCAGGCGATGACGTGCCGATATCCGACGGATCGCGAACGATCCACACCTATTCGCGACGAAACAGTGCTTCCGCGGCCAGACGCGTGGAGCCTTTGGCCTGGAGTTCGGCTTCGAGGCGCGTGATTTCGGCCCTGAGCTGACCGATCCTTTCCTCAAGCTCGCCGACCGAGAGCAGCGACAGGTCCTGACCGATCTCGTGGACACGTTTCGGCTTCACCGGTTCGTCGTCGAACAGCGCCATCCTGCTTGTCCTCCACTTTGCCTTGTGGGCGACAAGTCTACATAAGGGAGGCGGGTCGAGGCAAACGCCCCGGCGACAAACTGGCGAGACTGAGGCAAGGCAAGCATGGACAAGATTCCGGAAAAGATGACGGCGATAGCGATCGTCGAGCCGGGTGGACCGCTGGTCCTCAAACCCGAGCGGCGCGACGTGCCCAGGCCGGGCAACGGCGAAATCCTGATCCGCGTGCGCGCGGCCGGCGTCAACAGGCCGGACGTCGCCCAGCGCAAAGGCACCTACCCGCCACCGCCGGGCGCCTCCGACCTGCCGGGACTTGAGGCAGCCGGAGAGGTCGTCGCCGTCGGATCAGGTGCTACGCGCTGGCGGGTCGGCGATAGTGTCACCGCTCTGACGCCGGGCGGAGGCTATGCCGAATATGTCGCGGTGCACGAGAGCAACGCGCTGCCGGTGCCGCACGGCTTCACCTTCACGGAGGCAGCCGCCCTGCCGGAGACCTTCTTCACCGTCTGGCACAATGTCTTTCAGCGTGGGGGCTTGCAGCCGGGTGAAAGCCTGCTGGTGCATGGCGGCTCCTCGGGAATCGGCACCACGGCCATTCAGCTTGCCTCCAGCTTCGGCTCCACCGTGTTCACCACTGCCGGCTCCCCCGACAAATGCGAGGCATGCGAGAAGCTCGGCGCCAAGCGTGCGATCAACTACCGCGAGGAGGACTTCGTCGCCGTCATCAAGGAGGCGTCCGAGGGGAAGGGCGTCAACGTCATCCTCGACATGGTGGGCGGCGACTATGTCGACCGCAATTACGAGGCCGCGGCCGTCGATGGCCGCATTGTCCAGATCGCGACGCTGGGCGGCCCCAAGGCACCGGCCAATTTCGCGCGGCTCATGGTCAAGCGCCTGACCCACACAGGCTCGACATTGCGCCCGCGCGATGTTGCCTTCAAGGGACAGATCGCCGCCGAACTGGAAGCGAAGGTCTGGCCGCTGCTGGCAGAACGCCGCATCGCTCCCGTCATGGATATGATCTTCCCGCTGAAGGAAGCCTGGCGCGCGCATGAGCGGATGGAAGAAGGCGACCATATCGGCAAGATCGTGCTGGATGTGGCATAGTCCGCCAATCTCGAGGGAACCCAGAACATGACGGATCGCCTGTCGCCGCGCCTTCTCGCCGTCGTCGACGCGCTGCCGTTGCGCCCCGGCATGCGCGTGCTGGAAATCGGCTGCGGACCGGGTGCCGCCGCGCGCGAGGTCGCACGCAGGATCGGCAACGGTCACGTGCTCGCCATCGATCGTTCGCGAAAGGCGATCGAGCAGGCCGAGACCGCCTGCCGCGCCGAAATCGCTGCCGGAACGCTGTCGCTCCGGGAGGTGGCGGCAGAAGATTTCGAGCTGCTGCCGGGTGAGGAACGGTTCGATCTGGCCTTTGCCGTGCGCGTCGGCGCGCTCGACGGTCGTCACCCTGCCGCCGGCGTAAAGGTCCTGCCCCGCATCGCCGCGGCATTGAAACCGGACGGCCGGCTCTTGATCGACGGCGGCGACCCGCTGCGAGAGCTGCCGCTCCAACGGTGAGCCGAATCCGTCCTGTGCCTAAGAGTCGGTTCGCATTGCGAAGGTCGCCGAATAACGTTATATGCGGGGTGATTTCCCAAATTTGGTGGCTTTGCCCACCGCCCGCGACAGGGACGCGGGCGAACGAGAAGGATTTTATCCATGGCCAACACGCTTCTGATGCCCAAGGCGACAGCCGTCTGGCTCGTCGACAATACTGCGCTGTCGTTCGACCAGATCGCGCAGTTCTGCAAACTCCACCCGCTCGA
>JAEWFU010000369.1 GCA_023388675.1 Pseudomonadota bacterium
TCCAGGGCATCGCGATCTCCTTCGAATCTTTGCAAATCCGATGGAATCACAGCCAAGCCAGATCACTCACCTCTTTTTCGGTCAGGCTCTGAGGTGCGAGCGCAGCGAGCCTCGAAGGACGCACGGAAAACCGCTCGTCCCGGAGGCACTAAAGCCGCGCCAGCCGTTCCGTCAGCAGGGCGAAGAAGCCGTCGGCGTCGATGTCGCGCATGACGAGCGCGTTGCGCGGGCCGTCGGTGATGTTCCACCAGTCGACCACCGTGGCGCCCATCGTCAGTTCCGAAACGGTTTCGATCTGCACGTTGCATTGCCGGCCGGAGAAGAGTTCGGGCTTCAGCAGCCAGGCGATGACGCAGGGGTCGTGCAGCGGGCCGCCGTCGGTGCCATATTTCTCCTCATCGAAACGCTCGAAGAAGTCGAGAAGCTGTGCGGTGGCGGTACCCACCCGGGTGCCCATCGCGCGGAAGCGATCGATGCGGACCCTGGTGGTCAGCGCCTTGTGGGTCACGTCGAGCGGCATCATCACGATCGGCGCGCCGGAGCGGTAGACGACGTCGGCTGCCTGCGGGTCGACATAGATGTTGAACTCGGCCGACGGCGTGACGTTGCCCTGCTCGAAATAGCCGCCGCCCATCAGCGCGATCTCGCGGATGCGCGGCACGATGGCCGGCTCGCGGATCATCGCCAGCGCGATATTGGTAAGCGGGCCGAGCGGGCAGAGCGTGACCGTGCCCTCGGGCTCGGCCATAAGTGTCTCGACGATGAAATCGACCGCATGCTGCGCTTCCAGCTTCATGGTGGGTTCGGGAAGCTCCGGCCCGTCGAGGCCGGTGCGGCCATGCACATGCTCGGCGGTGACGAGCGGGCGCGTCAACGGCCGCACCGCGCCGGCGAAGACACGGGTTTCCGGCCGCCCCGCCAGTTCGCAGATCTTGCGGGCGTTCTTCTCGGTCAACGCCAGTGGAACGTTGCCTGCCACAGCGGTGAGGCCGAGCACATCCAGTTCGGGACTGGCAAGCGCCAGCAGGATGGCGACGGCATCGTCCTGGCCGGGATCGGTATCGATGATGATCTTGCGCGCTTCCGCCACTGGCAGTCCCTTCGGTCTTTGTTCTTGAACTGGAAAAGCGCGCGAACCATATCAGGGGCATGGGCGAAAATGCCATCCGGGTTTCCGCCTTTCCACGTCGCTCTTTGAGGACATGATTGATGACGCGCATGACGCCCTTTTCGAGCCCGCTGCTGCTGGGGTTCGATACGATCGAGAAGACGCTCGAACGAGTCGCCAAGAACGGCGACGGCTACCCGCCCTACAATATCGAGCGGCTGCGCGGTGACGCCGGCGACAGGCTGCGGATCACGCTCGCGGTTGCGGGCTTCAGCGAAGCCGATCTGGAAGTGGTGGTCGAAGACAACGAACTGACCGTACGCGGTCGCCAGACCGACGATGCGGAACGCGAATTCCTCCATCGGGGTATCGCCGCCAGGCAGTTCCAGCGCGTGTTCGTGCTGGCCGACGGCATGAAGGTCGCCGGGGCCGAACTGAAGAACGGGCTGCTGGCCATCGACCTCGACCGGCCGGAACCCGAGAAGCTGGTACGGAAAATAAACATTTCGGTGAAAGACTGAGTTCCGGCCGCACCGGAACCCATTGGCTCTGCTGCGGGTTGGTCAAGGAGACGCCCCGCTGAAGCGTAGGAGGCTGACATGACTGTGAATGAAGAAAAGACCGTTTTGACCCAGGCCGAACTGGCACATCTGGGTGAAGGTACGGTGGCCTATCTCAAGGAAATTGACAGCGACGAGCTGCGCGGCAAGTTTCCGGGCATGCCCGAAATCGCGCCGGGAACCAAGCTCTGGGCGGTGTTCGCCGCCAACGGCCAGCCGATTCTCCTGACGGACGCGCGCGATTCGGCGCTCGCCGGGGCGATCCAGAACGACCTGACCCCCGTCAGCATCCACTGACGCGGCATTTCCCTCCGAACGGAAAAGGCGGCCGCTGGGGCCGCCTTCGATGAAGATTTGATCGCGAATGTCGTCAGGCGGCGTGAGAAGCCGGCGTCTGCGACAGGAAAGTGTGGATTGCGGCGGCATCCTTCGTGCCGCGGATCTTGCTGACGATGTCGCTGTCGCGCAGGACGCGCGCAATCCGCGACAGGGCCTTGAGATGGTCCGCACCGGCCCCTTCGGGCGCCAGCAGCAGGAAGACGAGATCGACCGGCTGGTCGTCGAGCGCCTCGAAGTCGACCGGATTTTCCAGTCGCGCGAAAATGCCGGTGATGCGCGAGATGCCGGGCAGCTTGCCGTGCGGAATGGCGATGCCGTTGCCGACGCCGGTGGAGCCCAGCCGTTCGCGCTGCAGGATTGTGTCGAACACCTCGCGCTCCGGCAGGCCGGTGACCGAAGCGGCCTTTTCGGCGAGCAATTGCAGAAGCTGCTTCTTGGAATTGGCCTTCAAGGCCGGCATCACTGCCGAAACCTCGATCAGATCGCTGAGATCCATTTCCGATTATCCTTTTGCTCTGCCTGTTTACCGCGACGCAAGCCCCCGCCTGCGGTCCGGCTGAGTTGTTGGCGGCTAGGCCCTTGCGACCACGGCTGAGGAGGTGTCTATCCAGCCGATATTCCCGTCGGGGCGGCGGTAGACGACATTGACGTGCTCGTTCCCGGCATTGCGGAACACGAAGACGGGACTGTCCTTGGTATCGAGTTCGATGACGGCCGAGGCGACGGACATGGTCCGCAGCGCCACCGTCGACTCTGCGACGATAGCCGGCGCGTAGTCTTCCGGCACCTCCTCGTCATCGTCGGCAACGGGCGCCATCACGCGGTAATCGATATCGATGCCGTCGGCGGCCATTCCGGGAGCATGTGACTTGAGGCGGCGCTTGTAGCGCCGCAGGCGCTTTTCGATGCGCTCGGCGGCGGCATCGAACGCAAACTGGGGATCCTGCGCCTGTCCGGTCGCTTGCAGCACCATGCCGGTGTCGAGATGAACCATGCAATCGGCGGTGAAACGGGAGCCTGACTTCTCAACCGTTACGTGCCCCGCAAATCCGCCGTCGAAATACTTACCCACAGCCTCCCCGACACGTCTTTCGATTTTCGATCGGAAAGCGTCGCCGATTTCCATGTGCTTACCAGAGATACGCAGGCTCATATGAAACTGACCTCTCTTGTGCGGGTTCTAGAGGGCTTGGAGTTTATACCTGTGGTCGGCGCGCACAAGGTTGTTGGCGGTATTTCGGACGGTTAGGACTTCTTCCTTCAAGTGCGGAGCGCCGTCCCGGCCTGCCATCGCATCGCCTCCGAAGCGGTCCGCCGTATGCGGGCGGGCTTCTAGTCACTTCGGCTGGCAATGTCAAACCGGGCGAGGTTACCCAACGGGAAGAAGTGGGTCAGCCGCCCGCAGAGGCAAGGGCCCGTTTTTCGCGTCGCCGCTGCACGGACGACGGAATGCTCATCCCTTCCCGGTACTTGGCGACCGTGCGGCGCGCTATATCGACGCCCCCGCGCTTGAGGATATCCACAATGGCGTCGTCGGAGAGCACGTCCAGCGGCTTTTCAGCGTCGATGAGCTCCCGGATGCGATCGCGCACGGCTTCCGACGAGTGCGCGTCGCCCCCGGCCGCCGACGAGGCGATAGCCACCGAGAAGAAATAGCGCAGTTCGAACACGCCGCGCGGCGTCATCATGTATTTGTTCGCCGTCACGCGGCTGACGGTCGATTCGTGCATGCCGATCGCGTCGGCGACGGTGCGCAGGTTGAGCGGCCGCAGGTGCCTGATCCCGTGGAGCAGGAACGCATCCTGCTGCCGCACGATCTCGCTTGCGACCTTGAGGATGGTACGCGCGCGCTGGTCGAGGCTGCGCGTCAGCCAGTTGGCGTTCTGGAGACACTCGGCCAGGAATTCCTTCTCGGCTTGGTTGGCGGCCTGCTTCGAGACGCTGGCGAAATAGTCCTGGTTGACGAGAACGCGCGGCAGCGTCTCGGGATTCAGCTCCACCGACCAGCTTCCGTCGCGCGCCGGGCTGACGATCACGTCCGGCACGATGGTGTCGGCTGTGCCGCCGGTGAAGGCAAGGCCGGGACGAGGGTCGAGGCCGCGAATCTCGGCCAGCATGTCGAGCAGATCGTCGTCCTCCACCCCGCAAAGCTTGCGCAATTGCGCGAAATCGCGTCGCGCCAGCAGGTCGAGATGGGCGACGAGCGCCTGCATCGCAGGGTCGAAGCGGTCATTCGCGAGGAGTTGCAGCGCGAGGCACTCGGCAAGATCCCTTGCAAACAGGCCCGCAGGGTCGAAAGTCTGGCAGGTGGCCAGGACACGGGCCACGGAGCCTTCATCCGTGCCGAGCCGCTCCGCGATCTCCGCCGGATCGCCGCGCATATATCCGGCTTCATCCAGCGAATCGGTCAATTCCCGCGCAATCAGCCGGTCCGTCGGATCGCGAAAGGCAAAGGCGATCTGCTCGCCGACATGATCGGCGAGGCTGACACGGGCCGACGCCATGTCCTCGATATCGAACCCGTCGCTGCCGCCGGCCGACGAGGGCGCCGACTTCCACTTCGCGGCGAGGTCGGGCGACAGCCGTTCGGCAGTGCCCGGATCGTCGGGAAAGACGTTTTCCATCGACGTGTCGAGCCGTTCGGACATCGCCGCCGCGTTCGCGTCGCCGGCTTCGAACATACGGTCGAGGCCGGAGGCATCGGAAAGCTCGTCGGTGCGTGGCTCGTGCCCGTCGTTCCGTTGCGGCTCGTCGTCGCGCTGATCGTGGCGCTCCAGCAGCGGGTTCTTCTCGACCTCGTCCTCGATGAAACGTTCCAGCTCGATATGGGTAAGCTGCAGCAGCTTGATCGACTGCATCAGCTGCGGGGTCATCACCAGCGACTGCGACTGACGCAATTGCAGTTTGGCGCTGAGAGCCATGGCGACCGCTACCTACCCCTTAACCCATGCCCGCACTGACCGGCGCGGCTTCCGCCGTCCGTGGACGATTTCGAGCCGAATGAAACTGGCCCGTCTTTTGCTTGTCAAGCGCATCGGGGTTGAGATTCGCTTACCCGCCGGCATTCGGGGTGCCAAAACCCGCCTCAGGAGCGCGAGATCACGCGAAAAACGGCTTCGAAGGTGTCTAAAGGGTAAAGGCTTCGCCGAGATAGAGCCGCCGCACGTCGGGGTTCTCGACGATCTCCGACGGCAGGCCATGGGTCAGCACCTGTCCGGCATGGATGATATAGGCGCGCTCCACCAGCCCCAGCGTCTCGCGGACATTATGATCGGTGACGAGCACCCCGATTCCGCGGGCCGTCAGGTGCCGCACGAGCTGCTGGATGTCGGACACGGCGATCGGGTCGACGCCTGCGAACGGTTCATCGAGCAGCATGAAATTGGGGTTGGACGCCAGTGCACGGGCGATTTCCAGACGCCGGCGCTCGCCGCCCGAAAGAGCGATGGAAGGCGCCTTGCGCAGATGTGCGATGTGGAATTCCTCGAGCAGTTCGTCGAGCCGGTGCTCACGGGCCTTGCGGCTCTTCTCCGTCACTTCGAGGATGGCCCGGATGTTGTTCTCGACCGAAAGGCCGCGAAAGATCGACGCTTCCTGCGGCAGATA
>JAEWFU010000404.1 GCA_023388675.1 Pseudomonadota bacterium
TACTGCCCGCACACTGGAAGAAACAGTCGCGCGTATCAACGCGCTGGAGGAAAAGCCGGCTTTCATCGTCATCGCCGGCGATCTGACCAACCATGGCGAGCCGGACGCTTATCGCAAGCTGGCGACGTTGCTGGAGCCTCTTTCGCTGCCGTTGGTGATGGCGCTCGGCAATCACGATACGAGGCCCGGCTTCCGGTCCGTCATGCTCAACGAACCTAGTGATCTAGAAGCACCTTATATCCACGACGAGGTGATTGCCGGCGTGCATGTGATCGTGCTGGATTCGAGCATCCCCGGCCGAATTTCAGGAGCGCTGGGCGACGATCAGTTCGCTTTTCTCGAGGCGGCGCTGGATCGCGAGCCGGACACCCCGAAAGTGGTGGTCTGCCATCATCCGCCCTATCTCGACGACGGCGACGCCGGTTGGCACAGCCTCGATGCCGCGAGCAGCGCCCGTCTTGCGGAGCGCGTGGGAGGCGGCCGGGTCGCGGGAATACTATCAGGCCACGTACACCACGACAGCGTCATCCACTGGCACGGCGTTCCCGTCATCATTGGCACCGGCCTTCATAACGCTGTCGACACGACATACACCGCCGGCTTGCGTGTGGTCGACGGCGCCGGTTTCACCGTCTGCACGCTGAGACCGAGCGGACTTGCAGCAACCTTTGTCCCTCTGGCGCGCAGCCGCGCCGAACTCGCGATCCATGATCTGGCGATGCTCGACGCCATCGATCGGCGGGGACACCACGGCTGACTAAAGCATGTCTCCCGAAAGTGGGAACCGGTTTCGGGGAAAGGACATGCGTGAAAACAAGAACCTAAAGCGCGCGGAGCGAATCTGAAAGATCGCGACGCGCTTTAGGTAGCCGGTGCCGGCGCGACACGGCTCGTGCCGTCCCAGGTCCCTTCGGAGACGAGAGAAAGCAAGACATCGCGGCACAGGGCCTCGATCGCCGATACGGCCTGGGGCACTGGGCGGTCGCTCGGACGGACGAGATGTACCTCGCGCTGCACGACAGGGTTGACGATAGACCAGTGTCGCAGGCGCTTCGCCGCAAGTTCCGGCGATATCGCGTGCAGCGGCAGAACTGAAAATCCGATACCGCGCGCAACCAGATCCTTGATTGCCACATAGGAATCGACATCGATCTCGCTCTTGAGCGCTACGTCGCACGATGTTGCGAGCCGCTCCAGCATCTCACGCAACCCATGCGCGCGACCGGGCAGGATCAAGGGCAACTCGATCGCTTTCACAAAGTCGATGGACGATCCTTTCGGTCCTGGCAGCCCCGACCTGGAGTCGGCCGGGCCCAAAAGGCAAAGTTCCTCCACGCAAAGACGCTCCGATGCGAGCCCCCGGTCGACATTGGGGATATAGAGGATCGCGAGATCGACATGGCCCGATCGCAGCCAGTCCAACACGAAGCCGCTCATCGCCTCGGCGATCCGCAACTTGATCCCCGGATATCGCTGGCGCGCAGCGAGAATGAGCGGCACCGCCAGCTTCTGGCTGATCGTGCCGGGAATGCCGATGCGAACCTCGCCTCGCGGCTCGGCGGCGTGTCCGCGCACCTCCGCCTCTGCCGTGGCCACCTGCTCGATGACGAGCCGCGCGTTGCGCAGCAATGTCGTCCCCGCCTCCGTCGGCATTACGCCCTGCGCGCTACGAAAGAGCAATTTCGACCCGAGGTCCGCTTCCATGTTGCGAACATGGGCGCTGAGCGCCGGCTGCGCGACGTTGAGAACCTGTGCCGCCCGCGAGAACGAACCTTGCTCCACGATCGCCACGAAATAGCGCAGTTGTCTCAGGTCCAAATTCACCTCCGATGGGGTCGCATAGCGCGCGGCACGATAGTCGAAGCGCAAGGTTTTTAACGTGCGCGACCCGGCAGATATAGCGCGATCTTATAGCTGTTAACGCAAAACCCTATTTCCATTCGCTCCTTTCGCTATCCATGCTTGGAGACCGTCAGAAGGAAAGGACATGACATTGTCGGGGCCGTCGAATGTTACCCAGCGCCTGGCCGCATTCGCTGCTGCTTTGCAGTATGACGAGCTGCCGCCGGAGGTTCCGTTACGAGCCCGCGATCTGGCGATCGACCTGGTTGGCAGCATCATACGAGCCGGCGCGGAGGCGAATTCCACGCCTACGCTTCTGGCCATGGCGGCCCGTCTCGGCATGGACGGTCCGGGCGAGATCACCGTATTCGGTTTCAACCGTCGCTACACGCCGGCCACCGCAGCGCTCTTCAACGGCATGCTCGGCCACTCGCTCGACTTCGACGACACGCATTCCGACAGCTCCACCCATCCGAGTGCCCCGGTCGTCCCCGCCGCACTTGCGGCTGCGGAAATGACCGGGGCCAGCGGGCGCGACACGCTCACCGCCATCGTTGCCGGCTATGAGGTTATGATACGCATCGGCAAGGCGCTCGATCCGACCGCGCATTACGCGCGCGGCTTCCACCCCACCGCGACGGCCGGTGTCTTCGGCGCGGCAGCGGCGGCCGGACGCATTTTCGGCCTCGATGCGCAACAGGTCGCCTCGGCATTCGGTGTGGCTGCAAGCCAGGCGGCCGGCTCGCTCCAGTTCCTCGTCAACGGCGCCTGGAACAAGCGTTTCCAGGTTGGCGCAGCCGCCATGAACGGGTTGATCGCCGCGTCGCTCGCGCGCGAAGGGTTCCTCGGCGCAGCCGACGCGATCGAGGGCAAGCATGGCCTGCTGGTCGGTTACACCGACGGTGCCGATCCCGAACGCGCCGTCGCCGGACTGGGCTCAGTCTGGGAAACGATGAGCATCGGCCTCAAGCCTTATCCGACCTGCCGTTACACTCATGCCGCGATCGACGGGCTCGTGAAACTCCGCACCGAATTGGGTCTGACGGCGGAACAGGTAAAATCCGTCACGGTAGGGCTCCATCGAAACGGCATAACCCTCACCGGTACACCACTGGAGGAAAAGCGCCGCGTGCGCAGCATCGTCGAAGGCCAGTTCTCGATGCCGTTTGCCGCCGCCGTCGCTCTGACACTGGGCCGCTTCGGATGGGACGACTACACGTTGCTCGGCAAGCCCGAGGTCGACGCGCTCTGCGACCGCGTCAGTGTCTTTCGCGATGAAAGCCTCGAAGGTCTCCGCCATCCGTTCGGCGCGACGCTCGAGGTTGCGACGCCGCAGGGAACCATTACCCGCCGCATACAAGATCCGTCCGGCGAGCCGGAAACCTTTCCGACGCCCGAGGCGCTTGCCGGCAAGTTCATGACTCTTGCGCGGCCGGTGCTGAACGATGACGCAGCGATGCTGCATGAACGGCTCTCGCGTCTGGCCGACATGCCGACGCTGCGAGAGCTGAGAGGACAAACAACCACATGAACAATGCAGCAACCGATTACCGCGAAATCCGCGAGGAGGTCGCCAAGCTCTGTGCCGAGTTCCCCGGCGAATACTGGCAGAAGCTCGATCGCGATCACGCCTATCCGAGTGAGTTCGTCCAGGCGCTCACGCAGGCGGGTTATCTCGCGGCACTTATCCCCGAGGAGTATGGCGGTGCGGGGCTGCCGCTGTCGGGAGCGGCAGCGATCCTGGAGGAAATCCAGCGCGCCGGCGGCAATGGTGGCGCCTGCCACGCGCAGATGTACATCATGGGTGCGATCCTGCGGCACGGTTCGGAAGAGCAGAAGCGGGAATACCTGCCGCGCATCGCCAGCGGCGAGCTGCGCCTGCAGGCCTTCGGCGTCACCGAACCGACCAGCGGCACCGACACCACCTCGCTGCGCACGACCGCGCGGCGCGAAGGCGACGACTACATCATCAACGGCCAGAAAATCTGGACATCGCGCGCAGAACATTCCGACCTGATGCTGCTTTTGGCCCGCACGACGCCGCGCGACCAGGTGGCGAAGAAGACCGAAGGGCTTTCGGTGTTCATCCTCGACATGAACGAGGCGAAAACGGCGGGACTGACGATCCGCCCGATCCGCACCATGATGAACCACGCGACGACCGAGGTGTTCTTCGAGAATGTGCGCGTGCCCACCCGCAACCTCGTCGGTGAGGAAGGCAAGGGCTTCCGCTATATCCTGTCGGGCATGAACGCGGAGCGTATCCTGATCGGCGCCGAGTGCATCGGCGATGCCAAATGGTTCATCGACAAGGCCCGCGGCTACGCCTGCGAGCGCGTCGTCTTCGGCCGGCCCATCGGCCAGAACCAGGGCATCCAGTTTCCGATCGCAAGAGCACATGCCCAGATGCGCGCCGCCGAACTGATGGTCCACCACGCAGCCCAGCTCTACGAGGCCGGCGAACAATGTGGGGAGGAAGCCAACATCGCCAAGATGCTCGCAGCCGAAGCGTCCTGGGCGGCCGCCGAAGCCTGCGTGCAGACCCATGGCGGTTTCGGTTTTGCCGAGGAATACGACGTCGAGCGCAAGTTCCGCGAGACGCGTCTCTACCAGGTCGCGCCAATCTCGACCAATCTGATCCTCAGCTACATTGCCGAGCATGTTCTCGGCATGCCACGGTCGTATTGATGAGCACCGAAGACATTGACATCGAACATCTGCGCGGCTGGATCGGCAGGGAGCGGACGGTCGAAGACACGATCACGCCGCGTCTCGCCGCCAGTCTCGCCGCCATCCTCGATGAGGGGGTGGATTTCGCCGACGGCGCGCCGGCGCCCACCGGCATCCACTGGTGCCTCTGTCCGGACATCGTACCGATGTCGGGCTTGGGGCCGGACGGCCATCCCGCGCGCGGCGAATTCCTTCCGCCAGTCCCGTTCCCCCGCCGCATGTGGGCGGGCGGTGAATTGTGGTTCAGCGGCGAGTTCCACGTCGGCGACCGTGTAACGCGCACGTCCCGCATCGACGACGTCTCAGTGAAGCACGGACGCTCAGGTTCGCTCTGTTTCGTCACGGTCTCGCACAGATACGAGACGCCGCGCGGACCCGCGTTGAGCGAGCGCCACGACATCGTCTATCGCCAGATGGAAAGCGCGACGGGCGCGGCAAAGGCACCTCAGTCAACGCCGAGGGAGGCCGACAAGCAGATCAGCGTCACCGCCAATCCGGCGCTGTTGATGCGCTATTCGGCCGCCACCTTCAACGGCCATCGCATCCACTACGACCGCGACTATTGCGTGAATGTGGAAGGCTATCCGGGGTTGATCGTGCATGGCCCGTTGCAGGCAACCATGCTCCTGAATCTGGCAAGGCAGGAGAATGGCGGGGCCTATCCAGCCAGCTTCGCATTCCGCGGCGTTTCGCCCTTGTTCGACGGCCAGTCTTTCACCGTCAATGCCAATCGCGGCGCGCCTCTGGAACTGTGGGTGGCAGATGCTTCCGGCAGGACCACCATGACGGCGACCGCGACGCTTTCGTCCAATCCCGGCGATCTGCAAACGGTGCTCGCATGACCGCTCTGGAGGGCAAGCTCGTCATTGCGATCGAACAGGCGGTCGCAGCACCTTTCTGCACGTCGCGGCTGGCCGACGCGGGCGCCCGCGTCATCAAGGTCGAACGCCCCGAAGGCGATTTCGCGCGCGGCTACGACACGGCCGCCAATGGTTTGTCCAGCTATTTCGTCTGGCTAAACCGCGGCAAGGAATCGATAGCACTGGATCTCAAGGACGCCGCGGATCATGCATTGCTCCTGCGCATGATCGAGCGCGCCGACGTACTGGTCCAGAACCTGAAGCCCGGCGCACTGGAGCGCATGGGGCTGGGTCCCCGGGCGCTGCTCGCGCGAAACCCGGCACTGGTCTGCAGCTCGATCAGCGGCTACGGCGATGCCGGCCCCTATTCCGGACGCAAGGCTTACGACTTGCTCATCCAGGCCGACAGCGGCCTTTGCAGCATCACCGGTGGGCCGGAATCGGCCGCCCGCGTAGGCATCTCGCTGGTCGACATCGCAACCGGCGCCACGGCTCATGCCGCGATCCTGGAGGCCTTGCTTCAGCGCGAGCGCACCGGCAGGGGTGCGGACATTCGAATCTCGATGTTCGACGTCATCGCCGACTGGCTGGCGGTGCCGTTCCTGCACGCCCGTGCAGGGACACCGCCGCAGCGCATCGGGCTGGCCCATCCCTCGATATCGCCCTATGGCGTATTCAAGACACGCGACGGGCGCGAGGTGCTCGTCTCGATCCAGAACGATCGCGAATGGGCGATCTTCGCGCGCGACGTGCTCGCGCAGCCTGAGATGGTAGTCGATCCGACGTACTCCACCAACAATGCGCGCGTACAGAACCGCGCGGCGGTGGATGGGGCGGTGGCCGCCCGGTTCGCAACACTGGATCACGATACCGTGGTCCAGTTGCTCGTCGAAACAGACACCGCCTTTGCCGACGTCAACGGCATCGACGATCTGCTGACTCACCCGCATCTCACGCAGACAGGCATCGACACCGAAACCGGGTTGCAGACGATACCCGCACCGGCGGCGGTCAGGGACGGCGAACGCCATGCAGGGCATCGCGTGCCCGGCCTCGGCGCCGACAGCATGGCTATCCGCAAGGAATTCGCGCCTCCTGCCGGCCGGTGACCCCCGCGCTGGCCACTGCAAGATGCGAGAGCCCTGCCGACGCCAACCTCACAGCGTTTTCAGATATTCCACCAGTTCCCACCGTTGCTCGTCATTCAGAACGTCGGTGCCGTATTCGTGGCCGGAATTGTAGTTGCCCGGAACAGGCGAACCGTCGCTGGCGTAGACCCTGAATTCGAAGCTCTTGACCACCTCGCCGTCGCTGCGCACCAACAGGTCAGCCGGCTGGGTGGAGAAGCCGACCTTGGTGGGATCGAAGACACGGCTGCCGACATAGAAGGATGCAGGGCGATTGTCGGGCCCCGGCGCAGCCAATGTCTCACCGGCGGGCACGACCACCCGCAGCGGCGACGGCAGCAGCAGATCGTAGAGCGTCGGCACCGAGCCGTTGTGCAGATAGGGCGCGGTGGCCCAGATGCCGTTGAGCGGCCGCGCCTTGTAGGCAAGGATGCTCTCCTCTCCCGGCAGGCCGGCGTCCTGCGACGTCAGGCAGGCTTGCGCCACCTCTTTCTTCACCGGATCGGTCACGCCGGGCAGGTAGTCGAATCCCGCGCCCGATTCCCGGGCTTCGGGTGATCCGCCTCGGCGGAAAATATCGTCGAACAGGCTTCCAGCCAGCTCGTCCGAGCGGCCGATGACGGTGCCAATGGCGGCATTCGTCAGCATGTCGCGCGTGAAGTCCTCGGCGTCGATCCTGTCGCCCCTCACCGCGAATGGACGACGCCCTTCATATTTGCCCGCATTCGACCAGTGCAGGAACGTGTTGCACGCAAGGAAGATGTCGGTTCCGGCCTTCCTTATCGGCTCCATCGGAACCTTGATGGGAGTCGCAAGGTCGTCCCAGGCGAGATCAGCATGACATGTCGCGCACTGGGCCTCGAAATGCGCGCGTCCGCGCTCTGCGCTGGCCCAGTCGATCGGCGGCAGCACATCCTCCGGCCAGCGCGGCGACTTCAGTCGGGCAAGCTGCTGCTCGAGATCGATCATCTTCTCGACACGCAGGCTGGATTTGTAGCCGAGCAGGGTCGTCATCCAGCGCGGGCTGATTTCAATATGGGCGAACACGCCGATCACCTCGGACGTGTTGCGCACCAGCGCGCCAATATCGGTATTCTTGCCAAAAAGCGGAATTTTCAGGATGTTGCGCGCGATCCCGTTCCACTGGATCTTGTCCTGCTGCGCGGTGTTCCAGATGTGCGGATAGCTTGCCGGAGCATCCGAAAGGAGCGGTCCCGGCATTGGCGCGCCACCGCCCACGGCAGCGACCTTGTTGAGGATATGCCCTTGCGCGTCCAGGCGGCCGTAGCCGTAGCGCAGATCGGTATGGTTTGCGTCGATCAGCCGCTTCTGCCAGGCGATCTGCTCATTGAGCTGGGCCCGCAGCGCCACGCGAGCAGGCACGCTGAGTTCAGCGTCGAGCACCGCGCGCGCGAAGCGGTCGAACTTGGCCTCGTCCGCCGATGTGGCTTCGAGTGCGGCCAGGATACGTTCGAGAAAACTCTGGAAATCGGCGAGCGTCGGCGCGCCCTCGATGCGGATGCGCGAGCCGTCATACTCTATGTCGTTGGTATGGCAGGCCGAGCACGTCATCCCGAGCCAAGGCTTGCGCATCACGAAACCGTTGCAGGTCTCGGGAAACGTCTCGCACATGATGTCGGCGCGGTCCGAATTCTCCTGGTCGACCACGAAGCCGATCGGTAGCCCGTGCGGGTTGGTGGCGCTCGTCTGCGCCGGCAGATAGCCAAGCGCTCGCATGTTCTCGTTGGCGAAGAACGGGCTTTGTCGCTCCGCTTCCTCCAGCGCCAGTGCCCAGCTCAAGGGAAGCAGTCGCGAGCCCTGGCTCGTTCTGTACCAGAAGGTGCGGTCGCGCTCGCTCCAGCCTTGATCCAAACAGACGAGACCGGCGGCGCAGGCCTCTTGCGCCTGCGCCGCCGTTTCGGTCCCGCCGCCGCCCAGCCCACCCGCCAGGAGGGCGGCGGCAAAGACCGTCAGCCCCCGCCAGTTATTGATCCACTGCCTGCTGCCCTTCATATGCCTGGTCCCCCGCATTGCCGACGTGTTCTGCCAGAAACTCGCTGATCAACCCGACGCGAACCGCCCGGTTGGATCCGCTGTAACGACCCATGAGTGTCTTGCCCCAGTGGTGGAGCCCCGCCACTTCGCCGGCCGCGTTGAAGACGGGCGAGCCCGACGAGCCCCCCAGCGTGTCGCAGAGATGTGCGAAATCGCTCGGCCCCGAACGGCCGGGCGATACCGGCTCGAACACAGCGCAACCGACCTCGGAAATCTGCTTGGCCTCGCCCAGCGGGTGTTGCAGCACGAAGAGCTTCTGATCGGGCAGCACGTCCTCATCCGCCAGAGCAAGCGTACCCCAGCGCAGCCCCGGTTTCTGCGCGATCTTCAACACGGCAATATCGAGCGGAACGTCGACGGCCATGACCGACTGACAGTCATACTGCTCGAGGCCGGGCGTCTGGCCGATATTGTTGTAGACGAAGCCGAATATGATCTTGGTGGACAGGCAGGTCGGCTGGTCCGCCACGCAGTGCTCGTTGGTCACCAAAACGTCGTCGCCGATGAGAAACCCCGAGCAGACTTCGCGGATCTGCTGCCCGCCTTCCATCTTGATCATCGAGAGTTTGGCGATTGCGCCCTGCACACGGTCGACGACCGGCAGGAACTGCCCTTCGTATCGATAGAGATGCTCGCGCTCGTCCTCGCCGATGATCGATTCCAGCACCGGCCCGCGCTTGTCGAAGCTCATCGCGTCAATGGTGAAGGCCAAGGTGCCGCCCCGGTTGCCGTAGACCGAAACACCCAGCGACTGCCCCCAGCCGATATTCGTCCACAATGCGTCGACACCTGCCAGCGTCTCGTTTGTCAGCGTCTGCACGACGCCGCCATTCTGATTCACGATCTCGATCTCGAAATACTCGTCCGGCTCGAAAGCGATGCCGGAGATGTGAAGCTGCATGAGCGTGGCGCCCGCGCGCAGGAAGGACTGCGCCCATATGGCAGGACCGGTGGTGCCGCCGCCGCTCTCGTCCGGAGGCGGCGGGAAGGATGCGGCAATCTGTTCCACGACACCCTCGGTATGCGGAACTGAAAGCGGCGGCGGCTCCTCTTGCGCCAACGCTGGGCCGAGCGTGGCGAAGGTGAAACAGATGGCGGCGAGAAGGCGCATTCGTCTTCTTCCTCAGCGGGAGGCCAGCATCAGGTCGCGGACATCGGCAAGCTTAAACCTGGCGACCGCATCTGCCTCCCGGTCCCCGCAATTCTCCAGCGTCATCGGCAGGAACCGGAATTCCCGCAGCAGATGGTCCGGCTCGATATGGTAGGCGCGGCGCAGGAACTCGTGCCTGCGCACATGCATCATCAGGTGCCAGTCCTCGCGCTCGTTGTAGAACACACGCCGCAGGTCCGGCTCGCTCAGATAAAAATGGCCACCCGATTCGACGTCGGTAGCGACGATGTCGCCAACGGTAACGAAGCTCCTGAACTTGCCGCGCATCTTGCAGCCGTCGTTCAGTTCGAGGAAGTCGACGTCGAAATCCATCGCTCGCCGCATATCGATCATCGTTGCCTTCGAGGCCTCGAGCAGCTTGCTGTCGAGTACCGCCGTCGTCATGATCCGTTGATAGATATCCTCGATGCCGGTCTTTCCGCGCCGGATCAGGTGGCCAATTGCGGCCGACACCAGAGGTGCAGCCTGGGAGGTTCCGGAAAGAGGACCGATCATGCCTCCATCCACCGACGAGACCAGGTTCGCGCCGATGGCGCCGATATCGTGGTAGCGGGAGCCGTAATTGCTGTCCTCAAGGATTTTCAGTTTGTTGTCGTCGTCCAGGTCGAGGCCGATGACCGAGATGACGTTGCTGCTCTCGATGCATGCCGGGCTGACGCTGCAGCCGCTCGTCTCATCGTGATTGCCGGCCGCCGCGACGAAGATCGTGTTGCGTAGCCTGACGATCGCATTCTCGATCGGCCTGCTGTCCGCCTTGTTCCAGGCGATGCTCATGTTGACGACCTTGACGTCCCACCACGGCAGCAGCTCTACCACCGCTTCCAGCGCTTCCATGCCGATCTGGTTTGCCTGCGAGAGGCCGATCGGGACATGATAGATGGTGATGGGAGGTTCGCCCGCGGCCGCGGGTGTCTGGAGATCGCCGCCCAGGGTCAGCAGGTCCACAAGCAGCCCAAGCGTGTGGGTACCGTGGCTTTTCTCGACAAGAGGCGTCCTGTTCAGAAGGCCGCAAGCCGGGCCGGTGTCGGTCGCGCTGCCGGCCGCAGCCACGACCTGCGCCGACCGCTCGATGTCCTCGAGCTCTTGCGTTTCGAAATTCCAGCGCTTCAGCATCACACCCTGACCGAATGCACAATGCGTCAGCTCGGCGGCGGCATCGATATGCGCGATCTTCACCGGCGAGAGGATTTCGCCTTCCCGCCACGGTCGGCTGGGCTTGCCATTCTCGTCCACAAACCCCATCGGGCGGAACCGCTCGGCATTGGTTTCGAAAAACGATTGCAGCTTCAGCTTCTGGTCGACCAGGACGTTTTCCGACAGGTTGTTGATAACGCGCGAGAAATCGCCTTGCGACGCCGTACCGGTGCCAACCCGTGCTTCCACGACCGGCACCGCAACCATCTTCACCGGCGAACTGCTCGCCCCCAACTCCTTCAGTGCGGCCGGGCTCGCCACCTTGGCGAACCGATCGACATCGACACTGCCGTCATGGACATATTGATAGATCGCAGGCGTCTCCTGTTCCCAGCCGCCTGAAATCTCGCTTTCCTTGCAAAGCTCATGCTGGGGGCCGGTACGGCGGCACCACAGAGCCGAAAGATCCGGAGTTTCCACGATCTCGACATCGGTGCGCCCGGCCGTCAGTTCCGCGGTGTTTCTGACGCCGACCTTGTAGGAAAGCTCAAGCGAGACGTCCGGCAGGTTGAGCGTGCGCCCGGGCCAGGCGCGCGACCAGTCGCTGCCGCCCTTCCTGTCTGCCCGGCAGATATCCGGGTTCAGATCACACAGCATCGCATCGACGCTGAGGGGCATCCTGTTCTTCAACCAGTGCGGCCACGCACCGTTGCGGATCATTACGTCGGTCGGCGTTTCGCCTTCTTCGATGCTCACCCCTTTGGTGGTCAACGCCCCGTTGGTCTGCAACGTCACATAGAGATCGCCGAGTGCGGCCTGGACATCGTCCCGGTTCAGCACCTCCGAGCGCCAGAGAAACTTGTCGGGGCCGTCCTGGACGAAGACCGCCTCCTGAGCGCCGGCGCTGCCAGCGGGCGCAACCGCCACAACGGCGGAAAACATCCATTTTTGCAGCTTGCTGAACCTAGCCATGTCAGGCCCTCCGATCCGAAGCCTATTTCCTGTGCACTTTCTCCTCATCACCCGTATGGGGGACGCTCGGATCGATGAACATCCGAGGGTTGAATTCCGTCGCCAGGCGGATCAATTGCGTCCGGTTCTGCGACATGGTCTTGGCCAATACCGTCTTGACCTGACTGCTCACGGTCTCCAGCGAGCGCTCGCGTCGCTCGGATATCTGCACGTTGGTCAGGCCCTCGGCCAGCATGGCCAGAATCGCCTCCTCCGACTTGGTCAGCGAAAACGCCTGCGCAAGGAAGCTCGTATCGATGTTGTAGGCCTGGCTGGTATCGAGACTGAACAGCGCAAATCCGCTGAAGGCGCGGTCTCCCAGCATGTCGGGCATGAACAGCGGGGTGACCTCGAGGCACAGCGCCATCCCCTCCTGCTCGAGCGGATGCAGGACGGCCTCCTTGCGCGGTCGGGCGCCGAACTTCCCGTGATTGCCCGCGCTTGCGAAGAGGCTCGCGAGTTCCAGCCGCACCGCCTCGTTGCGCGCCACGAGGTGCCTGGTGTGATCGACGCGGAATGCGCCGAGCTGGTCTCGCTGGCGTTCGAACTCCTTGTTTGCCATGACCACTTCGCCCGAAGCCGTCAGAATGCAGATGCCGATCCGCAGGAGGTCGAAAACGTCGAGAATGGCGTGGCGAGTGGTAAACTGCCTGCTCGTATGGCGCCCTATGTTCAGCGCCTTGGCGATATGCGGCATCACCGCCTGAAGCGCGCGCAAGCGCTCTCCGGTCGCGGGGCCGGCACGCTGCGAGAATTGCACCGCGAACCGGTCGGAATAATAGTGGTCCTTGTTGAGAAGCGCGCCGGCGCGGTGGTGGATGCCGTAGCTGGCCATGGTCTGCGCGTTGGCGTGCTGCATCAACTCCTGCCGCGAGGGGGCAAGAACCGAATCTGGAACCAGCTCCACCTGATCTCCGCTGCGCGAAAATGCGGCGAAAGTCGCCTGATCGCGCAACTCCTCCTCGTTGTGCGCCTTGAGATAGGCTTCGATCAGCGGGCGTTCGTAATTCGTCGTGTGATAGGTTGCCCCGACGCGCGGCCCGTCTCTGGGCGAGGTGTCGATGTCGAATATGAAGGCGCCGCGGGCGTCCGCGATCCCCGCTATGCGGTCCAGCACGGCCGGCCATCGGTCTGGCTCGACGGCAGCATCGTAGATTGACAGTATTACGCCATCGATGTCCTGATTGTCTTGCATGGCGCTCCCAATCAGCAAGCGACAACTTTAGCAAACAAGCTAAATCATGCAAAGAGACGCTCAGCCCTTGGCATATCCCCCAATCTCCATTTATATCGACGCTCTACTCCATTGGTAATATCCGCCGCCCCTTCTGGGCGGCTACTTGACGCCTACCTCTGATGTCGTGCCGCCGCCGATCAGACAGAAGGGTCCACACTCGCACCTCAACGCCATCGTCAGCGACGGCCGGAGCCGCCGCTCGGGAAAAGTTAGCGGCCAAAAACGCAAAAGCCCGCCTA
>JAEWFU010000379.1 GCA_023388675.1 Pseudomonadota bacterium
CGCGCGGTCGTTTCTACAACGAACCGGAGAGCCCGACGCGAACGCCGTTCCAGCGGGACCGCGACCGCATCATCCATTCGACGGCCTTCCGCAGGCTCAAGCACAAGACCCAGGTCTTCATCGCGCACGAGGGCGACCACTATCGCACGCGGCTGACGCATTCGATCGAGGTGGCCCAGATCGCGCGGGCGCTCGCGCGGGCGCTGTGCGTGGACGAGGATCTGGCGGAGGCCATCGCGCTGGTTCACGATTTCGGCCATACGCCATTCGGCCACACCGGCGAGGACGCGCTGGACGCCATGATGAAGCCGTGGGGCGGGTTCGACCACAATGCGCAGTCGCTGCGCATCGTCACCCGCATCGAGCGGCGCTACGCCGAGTTCGAAGGCCTGAACCTGAGCTGGGAGACGCTCGAAGGGCTGGTGAAGCACAACGGGCCGCTGACCGACGGCGAGGGCAGGGGACTGAAAGGGCCGGTGCCGGCGACAATCGTCAATTTTTCCGGGCTGTTCGACCTCGAACTGGACAAGTACGCGTCCGTCGAAGCCCAGGCGGCGGCAATTGCCGACGACATCGCCTACAACACGCATGACATCGACGACGGGCTGCGCGCCGGGCTGCTCAGCCTCGGCATGCTGGAGGCGGTTCCGCTGCCCGCCGGGATACTCGCCGAAGTGCGGGCCAGGTATCCGCGGCTCGACGACGTGCGAACCGGCCACGAGCTGATGCGCCGCCAGATAACCGCCATGGTCGAGGATGTGATCGCCACCGCGCGCAGCAACCTCAAAGTCCTCAAGCCTGAAACGAGCGCCGACATCCACAATGCGGGACGACCGGTCGTCACCTTCTCCGATGGGATGACAGCGAAAGAGAAGGAGCTGAAGACGTTCCTTTATGCCAATCTCTACCGTCACCCGAGCGTGATGGCGGTGCGCGAGGGGGCAGACCGGATCGTGCGCGACCTCTTCGGCCATTATTTCGCCAATCCGCGCGACATGCCGGAGGGCTGGCGCGAAGGGCTGGACAGGGCGGAAGACCGCATCAAGGCGCGCGACGTCGCGGACTTCATCGCCGGCATGACCGACACCTACGCGATCAAGGAACATCGCCGCTTGTTTGACCAGTCCCCGGATTTGGGCTAGGGCCACGGCGAATTCGAGCAATAGTGCGTCCTTCGAGGCTCGCTGCGCTCGCACCTCAGGATGAGGGAGGTGGGTTGATCGAACCCACCACGCAGTGGGCTCGATGCATGTCAACAGACCAGCCTTCGAGCCCTTGAGCTTACCAGGGATGTACGACATCCCTCATCCTGAGGTGCGAGCGCAGCGAGCCTCGAAGGACGCACGGACCCACCACGATCGAGACGCAGCATCATGAACATCTTCGCGGATTTCGCGACCCGCATCGCAAAGGCTATCGAAACGCTCGACCTGAAGACCCAGGCGGGCGAGCGACCCGACCTTGCGCGCGTGACCGTCGAGCCGCCGCGCGATGCCAGCCATGGCGACCTGGCGACGAACGCTGCAATGGTTCTGGCCAAGGGGCTTGGGCAGAACCCGCGCGCGCTTGCCGAGCAGATCGCCGGCGTTCTGCGTAACGACGCGGATGTGGCCGCTGCCGACGTAGCAGGGCCCGGTTTCGTCAATCTGCGGCTGGCCGATGGCTTCTGGCAGGCGCGGCTCGGCGACATTCTCGACGCGGCAACGGAATATGGCCGGTCGACCGCTGGCGGCGGCAAGAAGATCAACGTCGAATACGTGTCGGCCAATCCCACCGGGCCGATGCATGTCGGCCACTGCCGCGGGGCGGTGGTGGGCGATGCGCTGGCCAATATCCTGGGATTTGCGGGGTACGACGTCACCAAGGAATATTACATCAACGATGCCGGCGCGCAGATCGACGTGCTCGCCAACTCGGTGATGCTGCGTTACCGCGAGGCGCTGGGCGAAGAGATCGGCGAGATTCCCGCCGGGCTCTATCCCGGAGACTATCTGGTGCCGGTGGGCAAAGCACTTGCCGACGAGTTCGGCCCGAAGCTGCTCTCGATGCACCAGACCGAGGCGCTGGCTATCGTCAAGGATCGCACCATCGACGCGATGATGGCGATGATCCGGGAGGACCTTGCCGCGCTCAACGTCAATCACGAGGTGTTCTTCTCAGAGCGCTCGCTGCATGCCGGCAATGGCGGGGCGATCCGCACGGCGATCAACGACCTGACGATGTCCGGCCATGTCTACAAGGGCAAGCTGCCGCCGCCCAAGGGCGAGAAGAACGACGACTGGGAAGACCGCGAGCAGACGCTGTTCCGCTCGACCGATGTCGGTGACGACATGGATCGGCCGCTGATCAAGTCGGACGGGTCGTACACCTATTTCGCGGCCGACGTCGCCTACATGAAGGACAAGATCGGGCGCGGCTTCGGAGAGCTCGTTTTCATCCTCGGTGCCGACCATGGCGGCTACGTCAAGCGCATGGAAGCGCTGGGCAAGGCGCTGTCCGGCGGGACTGTCGATGTGACGATCCTGCTGTGCAATCTCGTGAAGCTGTTCCGCGACGGCGAACCGGTGCGCATGTCCAAGCGCTCGGGCGAGTTCGTCACGCTGCGCGAGGTGGTCGACGAGGTCGGTCGCGACCCGATCCGCTTCATGATGCTCTACCGCAAGAATTCGGAGCCTCTCGATTTCGACTTCGCCAAGGTGACGGAGCAGTCGAAGGACAATCCGGTCTTCTACGTTCAATACGCATCGGCGCGCTGCCATTCCGTGTTCCGGCAGGCCAAGGAGCAGCTTGGCGATAGCTGGATCGAGCGCGCCTCGATGAAGGATGCCGCGCGGCTTCTGGCCGACGAGGGCGAAATCGCCGTCATCCGCAAGCTGACCGAATACCCCCGGCTGATCGAGGCGGCGGCGCAGGCCATGGAGCCGCATCGGCTGGCTTTCTACCTCTACGATCTCGCCCAGGTGTTCCACGCGCACTGGAACCGGGGCACCGACAATCCGGACTTACGGTTTGTTAAGGTTAACGATCCAGAATTGACGCATGCCAGACTGGGTCTGGTGCAGGCCGTTTCGGATGTGCTGACATCCGGCCTTGCGTTGGTGGGTGCCGAGGCACCCGCGGAAATGCGCTAGGTTCACAGAACGTTCTGTCACCTTTTACCCACAATGCGCTGGTAGGGCCAACCCCAAGTGACGTCGCCGGCGTCCGACCCAGTATGTGAGTGCGGGAAAAAGCATGGCAGACACGAACCAGAGCAGGCGCTCGGATTTTACGGAATTTTCGGACAACGATCCCTTCGCGGAACTGACGCGTATCATGGGACACGACCCGAGAGCGGCCGAACCGGCGCCGACCACCAACCGTGACGATTTCGACCTCGACCTCGATCTTGAAAAAGAGTTGATGGGCGATCTCGATTTCAAGGATTTCGACGAGCCGCAGCCCGAGGAGGCGGAGGCGCAGGTCTCCGCGCCGGAGCGGCAGCAGGCCGCCGAGGTGCAGGAAGAATACCAGCCGGCGCAGCAATATAGCGCGCCCGAGGCGATCGAAACTTCCGAAGACGACATCGATTTCGATCTCGCGGCGGAAGCGTTCGTCGAGGACGAGGCGCATGCCTTCGACGCCGAGCCGGAGATGGTCGAGGTGGAGGCATCCGAGGCGGCGCCCGAACCGGAAGCGCTTGCGGCCGAGGACTCCGAGCCGGTGCAGGACGACTTCGAAATGTCGCTCGAGCGTGAACTGCTTGGCGATGACGCACGGTTCGAGGCTCCTTCCGAAGAGCCCGCGGGCGTCGTCGAGGCCGACTCGTTCAACGCCGCAGAGCCTGCATACGCGGAAGAGCCTGTCGATTTCGTGCCGGAGGAATCGGCATCCGATTCCGCTCAGGACGACGACGGCATGGCCGAAGTCGATATGGACTTCGGCATGCTGGAGCAGGAGCTGGCCGCTGCCGTCGAGCCCGCGAGGCAGCCGTCGCGGGCAATCGATCCGGCCGCCGACGATTGGCAGCCCGAGCCGGTTGCCGAAAACGAGCCGGAAGCGACTGCTACCGAGGAGGCTTTCGGGCCGGTCTTTTTTGCGCCCGCCGATGAGGCTGAGCCGGCCGCCGAGGAGAGCGTAGCCGCCGAGCTCAGCCTTGAAGACGAGCTGAGTGCATTGCTCGGCGAGAACCCTGCGCAGCCGGAAGCCGCGCATGAGCCGCAGCCAGCGGCTTCTATGGCTGCCGCGCCCGCCGACGATTGGAAGCCTGCCGTCAGCACATTCGGCCGCTCGAACTTCGCGACGATGCACGAAAACCCGCCGGCCGCCGAGCCGGTCGCGGCCCCGGTTGCCGAAACCTTGCCGGTCGAAGAGGCCGCTGAAACGGAAGCGGACACGCCGCTGGAGGATACATTCGCCGAGATATTCGGCCTCGATTCCGTGCCGGAAACCGAGGAGCCCGAAAGCCAGCCCGAAATGCAGCAGCAGCCGGTAGCAAGCGGCGTCGAGGCGCTCGCCACCTGGCAGCCTGAAAGGGTATTGAGCCCGGCTGCGCCGGTTGCCGCGGCTTCGGCGGCGAACGCTGCGCCGGACATCGAAACCATCGACGTTGCCGAATCCGCGCAGGCGATGGTCGACGATCTCGACATTCCGGAACCCGATTACGACGCACCCGCGCCTTCGGCAGGTCTCTATGACGACCTCGAGGGCGAGATCGCCCAGGCCTTCGGCGACATGTCGATGGACGAGCCTGCACCCGCGGCCCAGCCGTCGACTTCGCCCGAATGGGGCGTGGCGGCCGCGGCAACCGGTGCCGCCGCCTACGCCGCAACGGCTGCCGCGTCCGCATCAACCGCCCAGGCGTCCTACGATCACCAGCAGCCGCCAGCCGACGCCTATGCGGTGGGTGATGGGCAGTGGCAATCGGATGACGGCTTCTCCGACGACGATTTCAACTACGAGACCGACCTTGAGCAGGCGATCGCGATGTCCTCCTACGAGGACGAGCCGGCCGCCCGCGCGCAACCGCGCAACCGCA
>JAEWFU010000434.1 GCA_023388675.1 Pseudomonadota bacterium
CTTAAGCCGCTTCCGCAGCCAGCTTCTGTGCCTTCTCGACCGCTTCCTCGATGGAGCCGACCATGTAGAAGGCGGCTTCCGGCAGGTGGTCGTATTCGCCGGCAACCAGGCCCTTGAAGCCCTTGATGGTGTCGGCGAGGTCGACCAGCTTGCCCGGGGCGCCCGTAAACACCTCGGCCACGAAGAACGGCTGCGACAGGAAGCGCTCGATCTTGCGCGCGCGGGCAACGGTCAGCTTGTCCTCTTCGGAAAGCTCGTCCATGCCCAGGATCGCGATGATGTCCTGCAGCGACTTGTAGCGCTGCAGCGTCTGCTGCACGTCGCGGGCCACCGCGTAGTGCTCTTCGCCGACGATCTGCGGGTCGAGCATGCGCGAGGTCGAATCGAGCGGATCCACCGCCGGGTAGATGCCCTTTTCCGCGATCGAGCGGTTCAGCGTCGTCGTCGCGTCAAGGTGCGCGAACGAGGTCGCCGGCGCCGGGTCGGTCAGGTCGTCGGCTGGCACGTAGATGGCCTGCACCGAGGTGATCGAGCCCTTCTGCGTGGTGGTGATGCGCTCCTGCAGCGCGCCCATGTCGGTGGCGAGCGTCGGCTGGTAGCCCACGGCCGAAGGAATACGCCCGAGAAGCGCCGACACTTCCGAACCCGCCTGCGTGAAGCGGAAGATGTTGTCGACGAAGAACAGCACGTCCTGGCCCTGGTCGCGGAAGTATTCGGCGACCGTCAGACCGGTGAGGCCGACGCGCGCGCGCGCACCGGGCGGCTCGTTCATCTGGCCGTACACGAGTGCAGCCTTCGAGCCTTCGCCGCCGCCCTTCTTGTTGACGCCGGACTCGATGAACTCGTGATAGAGATCGTTGCCCTCGCGGGTGCGCTCGCCGACGCCGGCGAACACCGAGTAACCGCCATGCGCCTTGGCGATGTTGTTGATCAGTTCCTGAATGAGAACGGTCTTGCCCACGCCGGCGCCGCCGAACAGGCCGATCTTGCCGCCCTTGGCGTAGGGAGCGAGCAGGTCGATGACCTTGATGCCGGTGACGAGGATCGCCGCTTCCGTCGACTGCTCGATATATTCAGGAGCCGGAGCGTGGATCGGACGCATCTCGGTCGCGTTGAGCGGGCCTTCCTCGTCGATCGCTTCGCCGATCACGTTGATGATGCGGCCGAGCATCTCCGGGCCGACCGGAACGGAGATCGCCGAACCGGTGTCGGTGACCGCCTGGCCGCGCACGAGACCCTCGGTGGAGTCCATGGCGATGCAGCGCACGGTGTTTTCGCCCAGGTGCTGGGCAACTTCGAGCACCAGGCGGTTGCCCTGGTTGTCGGTCTCCAGCGCGTTCAGGATCGCCGGCAGATGGCCTTCGAAGACCACGTCGACGACGGCGCCGATGACCTGGCGGACCTTGCCGGTGGCGCCGGTTGCCTTGGCGCGCGGTGCTGCGGTGGTCTTGGTCGCGGCCGCCTTGGCCGGTGCGGCCTTGCGGGTAGCCGGAGCCTTTGCAGCGGCTGCCTTGGGCGCAGCCGCTTTCGTTGCGGCAGCCTTCGGCGCTGCTGCGGCCTTGGCGGTGCTCGCCGGGGCCTTCTTGGGGGTAGCTGCTTTAGCCATCGTGAATACCCTCTTTCGTGTTCCTGTTGTCCGTCGGTCGCCGCAGGGGCCGCCCGGCCCCGCGCCTGTCGGCGGCTAGAGCGCTTCCGCGCCCGAAATGATCTCGATCAGTTCCTTGGTGATCTGCGCCTGGCGCTGGCGGTTGTAGGTGATCGAGAGTTTGTTGATCATGTCGCCGGCATTGCGCGTGGCGTTGTCCATCGCCGTCATCTTTGCGCCCATCTCGCCGGCGGCATTCTCCAGCAGCGCGCGGAAGATCTGCACCGAGATGTTGCGCGGGATCAGGTCCGAAAGGATCTCGCTGGCTTCCGGCTCGTACTCGTAGACCGCGCCGCCATTGGCATCGCCCTCGACCGTCGGAGCGGAAGCAGGGATGATCTGCTGCGCCGTCGGCACCTGGCTGATGACCGACTTGAACTGCGAGTAGAACAGGGTCGCGACGTCGAACCCGCCCTCGTTGAAGAGCGCGATCACCTTCTTCGCGATGCCGTCCGCATGCACGAACCCGACCTGCTTGGCGTCGCGCAGCTCGATCCGGTCGATGATCCGGTCGGCGAGGTCGCGGCGCAGGATGTCGTAGCCCTTCTTGCCGACGGTAATGATCTTCACCGTCTTGCCCTCGCCGATCAGCTTGCGGGCATGGTCGCGGGCAAGGCGGGCGATCTGCGAGTTGAAGCCGCCGCACAGGCCGCGCTCGGCGGTCGCCACGACCAGCAGGTGGACGTCGTCCTTGCCTGTGCCGGCCATCAGCGCCGGCGCGTCCGACGCTGAAACCGCCTGGCCGATATTGGCCATCACCGCCGCCATGCGCTCCGAATAGGGGCGCGCGGCCTCGGCCGCCTCCTGGGCGCGGCGCAGCTTCGCCGCGGCGACCATCTGCATCGCCTTGGTGATCTTCTGCGTCGCCTTGACCGAGGCGATGCGGTTGCGAAGGTCTTTCAGTGAAGCCATGAGGCTACCCTATCCCCTTGTCCGGCGAGCCTCAGACGAAGTTCTTGGCGAATGCGTCGATCTCGGCCTTGAGCTTGGCGCGCAGATCGTCCGACAGCGCCTTCTCCTTGCGGATCGCGTCCAGCACCGCCTTGCCGTCCGAGCGCATGTGCGCCAGCAGGCCCTGCTCGAACTTCGACACCTGGTTGATGGCGAGGTTGTCGAGGTAGCCGTTGACGCCGGCGAAGATCACCGCGACCTGCTCTTCCGTCTTCAGCGGCGAGAACTGCGGCTGCTTGAGCAGCTCGGTCAGGCGCGCACCGCGATTGAGGAGGCGCTGCGTTGCGGCATCGAGGTCGGAGCCGAACTGCGCGAACGCAGCCATCTCGCGATACTGGGCGAGCTCGCCCTTGATCGAGCCCGCGACCTGCTTCATCGCCTTGATCTGCGCGGCCGAGCCGACGCGCGACACTGAGAGGCCGACGTTCACCGCCGGGCGGATGCCCTGGAAGAACAGGTTGGTCTCGAGGAAGATCTGGCCGTCGGTGATCGAAATCACGTTGGTCGGGATGTAGGCCGACACGTCGTTGGCCTGCGTCTCGATGACGGGAAGGGCGGTCAGCGAGCCGGCACCCATGTCGTCATTCATCTTCGCCGCGCGCTCGAGCAGGCGGGAGTGCAGGTAGAAGACGTCGCCCGGATAGGCTTCGCGGCCGGGCGGACGGCGCAGCAGCAGCGACATCTGGCGATAGGCCACCGCCTGCTTGCTGAGATCGTCATAGGCGATCAGCGCATGCTTGCCGTTGTCGCGGAAATATTCGCCCATGGCGCAGCCGGAGAACGGCGCGATGTACTGCAGCGGCGCCGGGTCGGAAGCGGTCGCGGCGATGACGATCGAATATTCGAGCGCGCCGCGCTCCTCCAGCACCTTCACGAGCTGCGCGACGGTGGAGCGCTTCTGGCCGAC
>JAEWFU010000520.1 GCA_023388675.1 Pseudomonadota bacterium
GCGGCCTCCACATCGGCCAGGTCACCGGGATGTCGATCCGCAACGCCAATGGCTGGTTCGAGGACCTGCCGGCAGCCATGAACGACAAGCAGAACGAGATCGCGGTGCGCATCCTCAAGGAAATCCGCGAGCGGCTGCGTTTCCTCAACGATGTCGGCCTCGACTATCTGACCCTGTCGCGCAAGTCGGGCACGCTGTCGGGCGGCGAGAGCCAGCGCATCCGGCTTGCAAGCCAGATCGGCTCCGGCCTCACGGGCGTGCTTTATGTGCTGGACGAGCCCTCCATCGGCCTGCATCAGCGCGACAATGCCCGCCTGCTCGAAACGCTGAAGCACCTGCGCGACATTGGCAACACGGTCATCGTCGTCGAGCATGACGAGGACGCGGTGCTTACGGCCGACTACGTGGTCGACATCGGGCCCGCCGCCGGCATCCATGGCGGCAAGGTGGTGGCGCGCGGCACGCCGGCCGAGATCATGGCCAATCCCAATTCGCTCACCGGCCAGTATCTGTCGGGCGAGATGGGAATCGCCGTGCCGGCCGAGCGCCGCCCCGGCAAGAAGGGCAAGCGCATCAAGGTGGTCGGCGCGCGCGGCAATAATTTGAAGGACGTCACCGCCGAAATCCCGCTGGGCACATTCTCCTGCGTCACCGGCGTGTCGGGCGGCGGCAAGTCGACCTTCCTGATCGAGACGCTCTACAAGGCCGCCTCGCGCCGCATCATGGGCTCGCGCGAGCACCCGGCCGAGCACGACCGCATCGAGGGGCTGGAGTTCCTCGACAAGGTGATCGACATCGACCAGTCGCCCATTGGCCGCACCCCGCGCTCGAACCCGGCCACCTATACCGGCGCCTTCACGCCGATCCGTGACTGGTTCGCGGGCCTGCCCGAAGCCAAGGCGCGCGGCTACCAGCCGGGCCGCTTCTCCTTCAACGTCAAGGGCGGGCGCTGCGAGGCCTGCCAGGGCGATGGTGTCATCAAGATCGAGATGCACTTCCTGCCCGACGTCTACGTCACCTGCGACGTCTGCCACGGCAAGCGCTACAACCGCGAGACGCTTGAGGTCCTGTTCAAGGGCAAGTCGATCGCCGACGTGCTCGACATGACTGTCGAGGAAGGCGTCGAGTTCTTCGCCGCCGTTCCCGGCGTGCGCGACAAGCTGGAGACGCTCAAGAAGGTCGGCCTCGGCTACATCCATGTCGGCCAGCAGGCCACCACGCTGTCGGGCGGCGAGGCCCAGCGCATCAAGCTCGCCAAGGAGCTCTCGCGGAAAGCCACCGGCAAGACGCTCTACATCCTCGACGAGCCGACCACCGGCCTCCACTTCCACGACGTCGCCAAGCTGCTCGAGGTCCTGCACGAGCTGGTCGAGCAGGGCAACACCGTGGTCGTCATCGAGCACAACCTCGAAGTCATCAAGACCGCCGACTGGATCCTCGACCTCGGCCCCGACGGCGGCGACGGAGGCGGAGAACTGGTCGCCAGTGGCACCCCGGAAGCCATCGTCGCCGAGGAGCGCAGCTACACCGGGCAATTCCTCAAGGAACTGCTGGAGCGGCGGCCAGGCCTGAGGAAGCGCGAGGCGGCGGAGTAGAGGCTGGCCGGGGTGCAGAACCCTTGTGTTGCCCAGCCGCTCAGTTCTTGTGCACGCCTATTGGCAGCCGCGTATCATGTGGGCCATTCAGTCCTGCTCGAATCTAGAATTTTTTTGGAAGAAGAAGGTGTCAAGACTATTTAAAAACAAACAATGGCATAAGGTGACGTACCGGACGCCAATAGGGGAGAGCAGCCATGGCTAAGCAAGCGACATCTGTGGATTCTGCTGGTTTGCATGGAGCGCGTGCGTACGCATCGGAGCGTTTGTCGTCGGTTACTAGCGTTCGAATTGGTGCGTCTAAAGGGGAAATGACGATATCGGTGTCCGCAAAGGACGGACGATTCATATCGTCTGGCGAGGGGCGAGGTGGGGGGAATGCCGGCAAGGACAAGGCTTTACACAAAGAGTGACAGGGAGCGCGAAACAGCCATACGGTCGAGCACTACGCTCGGCGTGGAAAAGTATAGAGATCAGGCACGACGTGACTATGCCCGCCTGATCCATTGCCCGTCATTTCGCCGACTCCAAGGGAAAACGCAGTTATTCCCTTCTCATGAGAGTGATTTTTTTCGCAATCGTCTGACCCACTCCTTGGAAGTTGCGCAGATCGCTAAGTCGATCGCGATACGCATCAACAGCACTGACGCATTCTTCAAGAAGAATCCCGTGAATCTCGACATGGTCGAATTTGCCGGGTTGGCCCACGACCTCGGCCATCCTCCTTTTGGACACAATGGAGAAGCTACCCTCGACAAGCTAATGCTGCGCTATGGCGGGTTCGAAGGAAATGCGCAGACGCTCAGACTCCTCGCTCGCATCGAGAAGAAGGTGACCACGGAGTTTCCAAGCGTATCCCAAGTGGCGCGCGCTGTGGACCCCGTGACCGCTTCGGACCTTCGGCTTGGGCTAAATCTGACCTATCGGACGCTTGCCTCAATCTTGAAGTATGATCGCATGATCCCAGAAAGCAAGACGGGGCGTGAGGTGCAGGGATCGGAAAAGAAGCCTGTCAAAGGATACTACGCCACTGAAGCTAAGCTGGTCGAGCGAATCAAGATCCATGTGGCGCCAGGCTATCCCGACCAGTTCAAGACGATCGAATGTCACATAATGGATGTCGCAGATGACATCGCATACTCGACCTACGATATCGAAGATGCCTTCAAAGCGAACTTTCTGTCGCCACTTGCGATGATCTCCAAGGACGATGAATTCAAAGAGCGCATTGCGGCGAAAGTCCGAGAGAATTTGGAAACCAAGCTGGAGGGTTTGTCTGCAGCCGAGCAGACCTTCTCTGTCTCGGACGTCAACGACATCCTAGGTGAGCTCTTTAAACCACTGCTTGAACTCGATGCCAAGACAATGACTGCGCTGTCAAAACCAGTCACAGCAACAGAGCTATCATTTCTGATCGCGGCTCATACGTCAGCAGGATCACATGCACTTGTTGAAAAGGGCTACTTGCGCACCTCATTTACCTCGGATTTGGTTGGTCGCTTTATTCGGGGAGTGCAAGTGACGCCTAATCTAAGCTTTCCAGCGATGTCGAAAGTGCACCTTGACGTCGACACCTTCAAGCGCGTTGAGACATTGAAGCACTTTGCCTTCGAATTGCTTATTAGCTCTCCGATGTTGAAGATCGCAGAAAAACGGGGAGATCAGATAATCCGAACACTATTCAAATGCTTCGTAGCCGATCGCAGTCTGCTTCCTTCTGATTGGCGAGAGCTGTATGAATCGATTGATAATGAGGCGTGGCAGGCGCGGGTCGTCTGCGACTACATTGCCGGCATGAGCGATCGGTATTGCGTGGAGATGTATGCGCGGATAACGAGTGAGAATCCGATCACAATCTGGAAGCCCCATTAAGGGAACACCACTTCGGCCAGCTCCCCGCTGTTGTCTCAGGACATCTCGTAGGCAGATACCCCTCCCTCACCCCCACACCACCTCCGCTCCCAGCGCCTCGAACTGCCGGTCCTTCGACACTACCCGCAATCCCTCGGCTGCCGCCTGCGCCGCGATAATCCGGTCGAACGGATCGCGGTGGACGGTCGCAAGCAGACCGGCGCGGATGGCGTGGCGTGCCGAGACGTCCAGCGTCCTGAAATGTACCTGCTCGATCAGGGCCTCGAAGTCGGCGACAAGCGGGCCGGCATCCGGCCAAAGCCCGAGGCGGTATTTCAGCGCCATCTCGTAAGCCGAAATGGCGCTGACGAAGATTTCCGCCTGATAGTCCTCGATGAGTTCGCGCACACGACGCGGCAATCCTTCGCCGAGGTAGAACTACGCGAAAGTATGGGTATCGAGAAGAAGGCTCACCTGTCAGATTTGTCCGGGTCGAGCGAATGCGTGCCTTCCCATGCCTGCAATTCGTCCTCGGGCAGCGGCGCAGACCAGTCGCTTTCCTGCATCGTCGAGCGTAGGCGGGCGAAGCGGCCGGGGGCCAGCTTGCGCGCTTCACGAATGCTGGCTGCGCCTGCCCCCTCCACCGGCACCAGCCTCACAGCCGGTTTGTTGCGGCGCGCGATGACGATCTCCTCGCCGGCCTCGGCGCGCGCGACAAGGTCGGAAAGCTGCGTCTTGGCGTCATGCATGTTGATCGTTGTCATGTGGCCAATATAGCTAGAAAGCTAGCTAGATTCAACGGCGCCGTTCCTTCACTCGTCGTGGGGAAACCCTGCCGTCTGCGTTGCCCGTCACCCTTCCCCCTTCCGGGGCGAGTCGTGTCCCGCCCGTCCTTCGGACACCCGCACGCGGGAGAGGAAGACGCCTCACCGACGGCCCTTTCCAAAGCATGTTCCCCGAAAGTGGGAACCGGTTTCGGCAGGCATGTGCGAAAACAAGCGCCCAAAGCGCGCCGGGCGAATCTCAAAGATCGCGACGCGCTTTGGGCCGACGGACGGTCCTCACTATTCCGCTGTCGCCGCCGCCGCAGAAAAACCGGTCGCCGCCGTCGGATTCCAGGCCTGAAACGCCGGTTCCGGCCGGCATGTCGAGACACTCGAGCACCTCGCCCGTCTCGGGATCGATGCGGCGGATATCGCTCGCGCTGTCGTCCCAGGTGCCGTGCCAGAGCTCGCCGTCGACCCATGTGACGCCGGTGACGAACCGGTCGGATTCGATCGTGCGCAGCACCGCCCCCGTTGCGGGGTCCACCTGATGGATTTTCCGCCCGCGATGCTGGCCGACCCAGAGCGATCCTTCCGCCCACGCCAATCCTGAATCCTGGCCGTTTCCCGGCGCCGGTATCGTGGCGACGACCTCGCCGCTGTCGGGATCGATCTTGCGGATCACCGCATCCGCGATCTGGAACAGGTGCCTGCCGTCGAATGCCGTCCCCGCATCGGCGGCGATGTCGAGCGACCCCGACACCTCTCCGGTTTCGGGATCGAGGGCATTCAGCCTGTCGCCCGATGCGAACCAGACCTGCCTTCCGTCGTAGGTCACCCCCGCCACCTCGGCCACATCGGGAAAGGGGCCGTATTCCCGGAGGATTTCCGCAGTCGCGTGTTTCATGTGCCTATCCTAGCCGGAGAGCCCCGCAACGGGGAGTAACAAGCCTGTCGGGAATCCCGGCACGCTCGATGCGATCCAGCGGCGGGCACGCCCGCGCCCAAAGTGCTCCACCTTGTTGTCTTGGGCAAGGTCGTCGAGTGCCCGCTGGACGGTACGGGGGCTGACCCCCAGCGCCAGCGCCAATGCCGAGCTCGACCAGGCCTCTCCGTCGCCAAGCAGCGCGAGCACCCCGGCGTGGTCGCCCTCGACCGGCGGCGCCAGCACGGCGACATCGCCGGCGCTCTCCACCTGCAGCACAAAGCCCCGCGCGGTCGCGTTCACGGCCGCCAGCGGCTTGATCGCCTCGCGCAGCCGGGCGATCTCGACGCGCAGCCTCGCACGATGCGTCTCGTCGGCATGTCTTGCCCGAAAAGCCCGCTCGAGCAGCGTTTCGCGCGGCACGTCGCCCGGCCATGCCTCGGCAAGCGTTCGGGCAAGCGCGAGCAGCACCGGGCGCGTCGCGAGCGGCACGATGGCTGCTCCCGACCGCACGGTGTTGCGGCAGGCATCCACAACGAGCGTATCCGAAGCCAGCAGCGTCTCGACCTCGTCGAGATGAAGCAATTTCTGCGCGGTCCGCATGACGAGACGCGCGGCCGGTGCCTCGAACATGCGTGTCGCCCGGTCCACTTCCGCCGCGAGAGCGGGAATGGCGGCGTTTTGCGCAGCCTGCCTTGCCCGCCACAGCGCGGCCTCTGCCGGCTTTGCCCTGATGCGCCGGATCGCCAGCCCGGCCGCCACCAGTTCACGGCCGACCTGCGATGCCGCCGACAGAACGCCCGGGTCGACCGCGTCGAGCACCCTTTCGGCTTCGTCGAGACGGCCGATCAGGAGAAGGTAACGGGCTTCGAGATAGCCGGCATGCGCGGCGTTCATGCGGTCGCCGGACGCCGCAAGCACGGCCCCTGCCCCATCGAGCGCCTGCACGGAATGCCCGAGGTCACGCGAAACAAGCGCAATCTCGGCTTCGGCGAGCACGCAGCGCGCCCTGGCCGCAGGCTCTCTTGCCCCGAAGGCGCGCGCCGCGCTCCGCAATAGCTCCTTTGCCCGGGCGAGGTCGCCGAGCTGCGCCATGGCAATGCCGCGCAACGCCAGCGCCGGGGCATCGTCGCGCAGGGCAACCTTTTTCAATGCAGCGAGCGGATCGCCGGCCGAAAGATCGCGGGCCGCGGCGGCAATCAGCGAGTCCATTGAAATCCCGTCACGATTGTAACTCTCACCCGGCGCCTCATCCCCCTATCTTCCTCCTATCGCAACCGTTGGAAACGGCAAACGCCGCCGAAGGATCGAAGATGACGATGTTCGCAGCAACAGGAAAAGCCGGCTCGCCCCCGGTGCGTGAGGTCGCTGCTGCCGGCTGGCTCGGTTTCGCCGCCGCCCCGGCCTTCGCATCGATGGCCTGGATTTCGGCAATCGGTTCGCCGGGTGCGTCCATGTGCTCCGCCGC
>JAEWFU010000530.1 GCA_023388675.1 Pseudomonadota bacterium
CCTCGACTCGTCAATGGATGCGCCGACCATACTGTCAGCACCCGATGCATCAAGAGCCTGCCCGGTATTGCCCCCGCTTCGCGAATCCCGCACTAACGCGCGATGCAGTTCTCACCGCAACAGGACGAGGCGCTTCGCGCCGTGGCCCGCTGGCTGAAGGAGGGGCATAAGCCGCTCTTCCGCCTGTTCGGCTATGCCGGTACCGGCAAGACGACGCTGGCGCGCTATTTCGCCGAGCATGTCGACGGGCAGGTGCAGTTCGCGGCCTTCACGGGCAAGGCTGCGCAGGTGCTGCGCGCAAAGGGTGCAACCAACGCCCGAACCATCCACTCGCTGATCTATCGCCCGCGCGGCGAGGAGGCGGTCGAGGACGAGACCACCGGCAAGACTTCGATCAACCCGACCTTCTCGCTCAACCGCCAGAGCCCCATCGCCAAGGCGGCTCTCGTCGTCGTCGACGAGTGCTCGATGGTTGACGAACAGCTTGGCCGCGACCTGATGAGCTTCGGCACCCCCATCCTCGTTCTGGGCGACCCGGCGCAGTTGCCGCCGATTTCGGGCGGGGGCTTCTTCACAGAGCACGAGCCGGACCATCTGCTGACGGAAATCCACCGGCAGGCGCGCGACAATCCGATCATCAGGCTGGCGCTGGACGTGCGCGAAGGCCGCGAGTTCATGAAGGGCGACTACGGCGCGGCAAAAGTGATCGGCCGCGACGAGGTGAATCAGGACCTCGTGCTGGCGGCAGACCAGGTGCTGGTCGGCACCAACCGCACCCGCCGCCGTTACAACCAGCGCCTGCGCGAGCTGAAAGGCTTCGACGCGTCCTATCCGCAGGCTGGTGACAAGCTGGTCTGCCTGCGCAACGATCCCGCCAAGGGCCTTCTCAACGGTTCCCTGTGGAAGGTGATGACCTCGTCGCGCGAGACGGTGAAGCCGGGCATCAATCTGCTCGTCTCGCCCGAGGAGGACGATCCCGATCGCGGCGTGTCCAAGATCAAGCTGATGAAGGCCGCCTTCGAGGACCCCGATGCCGACATTCCCTGGCAGCAGAAGAAGCGTTTCGACGATTTCGACTACGGCTACGCGCTGACGGTGCACAAGGCGCAGGGCTCACAGTGGGACGAGGTCGTGCTTTTCGACGAGAGCTACGCCTTCAAGGACACGCGCCAGCGCTGGCTCTATACGGCGATCACGCGCGCGGCCGAGCGGTTGACCGTCGTCCGCTGACCGCGCGGTCCTCCACGATCTCGAACAGAACCGCCGTGGCGTCGTCCGAAACCTTGAAGCGCGGATAGGTCTGCCCGTCCGGGTCCTCGCGTTGCTCGATCGCGCGCAATTCCGCCAGCAGCGGCACCAGGCCATCCGTCCGGGCGCGCTCGATCAGCGATGCCGCGTCGTAGCGTCCGTAAAGGTCCACCAGAGCGGCGAAGCCGTCGGTGCAGAGCAGTCCGTAGGCCGGCAGCGTGGCGGGCAGGGGATGAGAGACGACGTGGACGGCGGCCTTCGGGTTGGCTCCAAGCGTCCACACGGAGCCGCCGTCGGTGTTGTAGAGCGCCCGGCGGCGGCGCAGTTCTGCCCGGATTTCGGGTTCAGTGGACAGCGAGCTGAACTTGCTTAATCCGCCGGCATGCGCGACTGCGCGCTTTGCCTCCTCATTCTCCGCCGCCGCGGCGCCTTCTATGGCGCTGAGGGCATGTGTGGCGCCGGCCGCGTCTTGCAGGAACAGCCTGCAGTCGCCGAGACCGTGGCTCACGATGCCGCTTTTCTCGACCCGTATCATATGGAAGCCGGCGCAAGGCAGGTTCCAAGGCTCGACCGGCGTTGAGCCAGCAAGATCGCCGATGATACGCGACACGCGCTCGTTGATCTTGCGGACGCTCGCCGCAACCGCGCAGCCCGCCAGCGCGTCTTCCTCGAAGGTTGCGGCTGCGAACTTCGCCAGCCACGCCGCATCCGATTCGGATTCGTCGATGATGTTGTCGCCGAGGCCGGTCGCCCCGTCGATGACGAAGGCGCAGTTGGCCGCGCCTCCGCTTGCGTCTTCGTTGGGACGGCGGGGGTCGCCGCGGTCGGTGATCGAATCGAGAATGCGCAAATGGGTCATGGTGCGCTCACCTGCACGCCAGCGGTGTAAACAATGTGACGGCCTTGCGGCAGGCTGGCGACGCTAGACGTTTTCCTCGATCTCGCTCGCGCCGAGCCACTGCCATGCCGCGGGCTCGTCCTCTGTCGCGAAATGACGCGTCTCGATGCCGTCGCCGGGGTCGAACAGCCGTGTCACGCGGTCCGCCCAGCCACCGTCGTCAATGATCGCGCAGCGCCCGACATGCTGGGCGACATGCTCCTTCATGAAACCGCTCGTTTCCGGCGAAAGGTCGGCAATATCGACTTCCCGAAGCTCCACGAGGCGCACCAGCAGGTCGAGGCGCGGATGAATCGCGAATGCGCCCTCCAGCAGGCCACAAAGATTTTCCGCGTCCGCGGACGTGAATTCGCCCATGATTTCAATTGCGAAAACGCTCGATTTGTCCGTTTCCAGGCGCCGGACAGCCGGAACCCGTTCCAATGGCCGCATGTTCGCTCCTTTCGTTTCGCAAATGCAGTCCGTTCTGGAACACACGAAACCCGGTGTCTGTTCCGCGTCGAATGGATATAGGATGACGCGACCGTTTAACCAGAAGACCGTTTAGCGATGCCCGCCAAGCTTTCCGTCAACCTCAACGCCATCGCCCTCTTGAGAAACCGGCGCGATCTGCCGTGGCCGAGCGTGACGGGCCTGGGCCGCATTGCGCTTGCCGCCGGCGCGCACGGGCTGACGGTGCATCCGCGGCCCGACCAGCGTCACACGCGCAATTCCGACCTGCCGGAGCTGCGGGCGCTGATCGACGACGAGTTTCCTGCGGCCGAGTTCAACATCGAAGGTTATCCGACAGGCGATTTTCTGGCGCTGGTGGAGGCTGCCGAGCCCGAACAGGTGACGCTGGTACCGGATGATCCGGAGCAGCCGACCTCGGATCACGGCTGGGATTTCGTCGCCAACCGCGACATGCTCAAGGCGATCGTCGCACGCCTGAAGAAGACCGGCGCGCGCATTTCGCTCTTCTGCGACCCGGACGCATCCGAGGAGCAGGTTGCGGCCGCGCAGGCGACCGGTGCAGACCGGATCGAGCTCTACACCGGCCCTTACGGCGGTTGCCACGACGATGCAGAAAAAGCCGCCATGGAACTGGAAAGACTCGGCAAAACGGCGGAGCTCGCCAGAGCTGCCGGGCTCGATGTCAATGCCGGCCACGACCTTACCGTCGCCAACCTGCCGCCGCTTGCCAGGAGCATTCCGCATCTGGCGGAAGTGTCGATCGGCCATGGCCTCACGGCCGACGCGCTGGAACATGGCATGGCGGGAACGGTACGCCGCTTCCTGACCGCGAGCGGCTGGTAGCCCTGCGTCTTGCGCATGGCGGGACAGGTGAGCCCTCGTAAAGCAGCATTTGTTGTTGCACTGCAACAGGAGTAGAAACCGCGCCCGTCCTTTGAAGGAGGGCATGACATGCATGAAGATGCAGAAGGTTCTGCCGCCGCAGACCAGTGGGCCGCCAATGGCGGCCGAAAAACCCCACTCAAAACCTCACAATCGACAACCGCGCTCGCACTCGGCGCGATAGGCGTCGTCTACGGTGATATCGGCACCAGTCCGATCTACGCGCTGCGCGAGGCAACCCGCGCCGTGGCCGGAGACCGTCCGCCGACCGAAGCCGAAATGCTCGGCATCCTCTCGATCATCGTCTGGTCGCTGACGCTGATCGTCTCTGTGAAATATGTGCTTTTCGTGCTGCGCGCCGACAATGACAGGGAAGGCGGCACGCTTTCGCTGATGGCGTTGGCGAGGCGCGATGCCGGACGCTATGCGCCGGCGATCCTTGTCCTCGGCATGGTTGGCGCAGCGCTCTTTTTCGGCGATGCGATCATTACGCCCGCCATATCCGTGCTCTCGGCGGTCGAGGGCCTCGAAGTCGTCACCCCGGCCTTCTCGGATTACGTGGTTGCCATAACGCTGGCGATCCTGCTGGCGCTGTTTGCGGTCCAGCGTTTCGGCACGGCGGGGGTCGCGAGCGTATTCGGTCCTGTCACCGCGACGTGGTTCGCCGCGCTTGCCGTTTCCGGCGCCGTGGAGATTGCGGAATACCCGGCCGTGCTGGCCGCGCTCGACCCGAGCTATGCGGTCCTGTTCCTCGTCGACCACAGCGGCGTGTCCCTGGCGGTTATGGGCGCTGCATTCCTTGCCGTTACGGGTGCGGAGGCGATTTACGCCGATCTCGGCCATTTCGGGCGCAGGCCGATCATGCTGGCATGGTTCGCGCTCGTCTTTCCAGCCTTGCTGATCAACTATTTCGGGCAGGGTGCCTATGTAATCTCGCACGGCGGCATGGTGGGCCAGCCCCTGTTCCAGATGGGCCCGTCATGGACGACGCTGCCGATGGTTGTGCTTGCGACGATGGCCACCGTTATAGCCAGTCAGGCCGTGATAACGGGCGCCTATTCGCTGACGCGTCAGGCAATCCAGCTTCAGCTTCTGCCGCGTCTTCAGGTGCAGCATACGTCGGAAACACAGTCCGGCCAGATTTACATGCCGCAGGTCAATCTCCTGCTTCTCGTCGGCGTGTTCATCCTTGTCGCCGAGTTCGGCTCGTCGTCGGCGCTTGCCTCCGCCTACGGCATATCGGTTGCCGGCGAGATGGTGGTGACGGCGCTGCTCCTGTTCTTCGTCTTCTGGCGCACGTGGCGCCGGCCGGCGTGGCTGGCGGCTCTGGTGATTGCGCCTTTCCTGTTGCTCGATCTCACCTTCCTGTGGGCCAACGCGCAGAAGCTCGCCGACGGCGGCTGGGTGTCCATCGCGGTGGCGGTCGCGCTCGCGGTCATGATGATGACCTGGCGCAAGGGCAGCAGGCTGCTCTTCCGCAAGACCCGCAAGACGGAAATCCCCCTTGCGGTGCTGACCGACAATCTGGCCGCCAGGCCGCCGCATCTCGTCGCCGGCACTGCGGTGTTTCTGACGAGCGACCCGGAAAGCGCCCCGACCGCCCTGATGCACAGTCTCAAGCACTACCACGTGCTGCACGAGCAGAATACGATCCTGACCGTGGAAATGACAGAGGACCCCTACGTCGCCGAAGAAGCGCGCGCGCAGATTACCCCGATCAACGACCTGTTCATGAAGGTGGTTCTGCGGTTCGGCTACATGGAGCAGCCGAACGTGCCGAAGGCGCTCGCGGTCTGCCGCAAGCAGGGCTGGAAGTTCGACATCATGGCGACCTCGTTTTTCGTGTCGCGCCGGTCGCTCAAAATCTCGCGTCGCTCGTTGATGCCGCGATGGCAGGACAAGCTGTTCATCGTGCTGGCCCGAAACGCCAGCGACGCGAGCGCATATTTCCAGATCCCGACCGGCCGCGTGGTCGAGATCGGCACGCAGGTCACGCTTTGAGGGGAGGGCGGCGCAAATCCCGCGCCGCCCCGCCATTTCAGCCGGCCGGAGCGGCCCTGCTTGCGACGAGGAAATCGCGTAGCGACCGCGGCTTCCTGCCCGACAGGCGTTCAACATCCGTGGTGATCGTGCCGAGATCGCCTTCCCGTGTCGCCGTGTCGAAGGAGACGAGCGTTGGGATGAACGGTTCCGGCACGCCGGCAGCCTTCATGCCCTCCGCCAGTTGCCGGTCGCCGAGGTCGACCACCGCAATCGGCTTGCCGAGGACATCGGATGCTAGCGCGGCGATTTCCGCGTTGGTGAACGCCTCGTCGCCGGTCAGCGTGTAGGTGACGCTGCCTTCGGGCGGGTTGGCGAGCGCCGCTGCGATGGCAGCGGCGATGTCGTCGCGCGCCACGAAGGCCGTGCGCCCGTTACCTGCCGAGGTGAACCACTGGCCGGTGGCCGCGGCTTGCGGCAGGCTCCTGTGCAGGTTCTCCTGATACCACCCGTTGCGGAAGATCACGTATGGCAGGCCGGTGGCTTTGACGGCTTCTTCGGACTGGAGGTGGTCCGGCGCGAAACCGACACGGGAACTCTCTGCTTTGGGCAGCGAGGTATAGGCGATGCGCCCGACGCCGGTCTTTGCGGCAGCAGCGATCGCGGCCTTGTGCTGGCGCAGTCGCGTCCCGGCGCCGTCCAGCGCGTCGGTGGAGATGACGAGGATGGTGCCGACGCCGGCAAAGCCACTTTCCAGGTTTGCGGCATCGTCGAAATCGACATGACGCACGGCTACGCCCTTGGCCGCAAGGTCCGTCAGTTTCTGCGGATCGCGTGTGCCCGCGATGATGCGCGAGGCCGCGACGCCCTGAATTTCAAGCAGGTGATTGATGACGGCCCGGCCGAGTTGGCCCGATGCGCCGGTGATGAGGATCGTGTCGGTCATATTGCTGATTCCCGCTGGTTCAAACATGCTCTCGTTTAGAGACCAGCACTACATTGGAGATTGACCGTCGGTCGTAAAGAAGGCAGTTTCGGCTCTGCTGGTAACCTGGAAGGAACCACCCATGGACACGACGGTCGTTTCGGCGCGCCGCAGGATCGAGATCTACCGCGCCAATGTCGGCAATGGCGGGCTCGACAACTGTCCGATCCGTACGGTCGTGCAGAACATTTCCGGCAAGTGGAGCGCCCTGCTGCTGATGGCTCTCGCAGAGCGCCCGTACCGCTTCGGCGAGCTGCGCAGGCTCGTGCCTGACATTTCACAGCGCATGCTCACCCAGACCTTGCGCGACCTCCAGCGTGACGGCTATGTCAGGCGCGAAGTCTTTCCAACCAAGCCGCCCAGCGTCGAATACAGCCTGACGGATCTCGGCCGCTCGATGTACGATGCGATCCAGCATCTGTTCCACTGGGCCGAGAACAATCATCAGCAGGTGCGCGCCGCGCGGGTGGAGTTCGACGCGGCGGAAGACTGAAGGCCGGCGGGCAGGGCAGCATTTGAAATCACTCGACATTGCAATTGCCGGCGCGGGACCGGCCGGGCTTGCCGCGGCGCTGTTCCTGCACCGTGCCGGCCATCGCGTCACGGTCTTCGAGCGCTTCGATGCGCCGAAGCCGCTCGGCTCCGGCCTCATCCTCCAGCCGACGGGCCTCACCGTTCTCGACCGACTGGGCCTGCTCTCTGAGATCATGGCGCGCGGCAGCCGCATCGATCGCCTCCATGGCAGCGACGCGAAAAGCGGCCGCACCGTGCTGGACGTGCGTTACGACGCGCAGCGCAAGGGCCGCTTCGGCCTCGCGGTCCATCGTGCAGCTCTGTTCGGTGTCCTGCATCGCGCCGTCGAGGCGCAAGGCATTGCCATCGAGACCGGCAACGAGATCGTGGGACTGGACGCAGGCGCCACTCACGCTGCGCTCAAGGGCGCGGGCGGTCGCAAACTCGGTCGTTTCGACCTTGTGGTCGATGCCAGCGGCGCGCGCTCCCCGCTC
>JAEWFU010000537.1 GCA_023388675.1 Pseudomonadota bacterium
GGCCGGCAAGCGCCGGGACAGCAAGCGCCGCAAGAGCAGATTGTGCAGCCTGCCGGTATTTCGCCCGGGGAGGTTGCGGAAGCCCCCGGGGTCGTGCCCGACGGGGAAGTCCTTGTCATTCTTCCGAACGAGAACGTTCCGGTTCCCACCCCCAATCCTCTCCGCATGGCGGAAGCCGCTCCGCCTCTGGAGCCCGATGCTCCGAAAACCCTGACCGACGAAGTTGTCGACAGGATCGCGCCGCACATCGTTCCCGAGGGGAACGAAGATGCGGCCAACGACCTGATCAAGGGATTTATCGACCGGATTGGAAGATAGAACCGTAGAGCAATCATCCTCCAAGGGCGCGGCGGGCTCACGAAAGCACGGCGCCCGGACAATTCTCACTGCGGCGTTGGCTGCACGCTCGCCTGCAGTTCCCGGTAACGACCGCCCTCACGCGCCGATAGCTCGGCGGGCGTGTTCCGCGGCAGATAGGCGAGTTCGCGTGCGAAGGTCCTGTCGCGTCATTCATCGAGCGGCGTCCCTCTGAAGCGCACACTTCTGCCGAACGGCTGTCCGTCGTCAGCGCTGATGGGTCCAAAAATGGCTTAACTGAGAACGGAAGATTTCTGGTTCATCGTAGCTTTCAAAGGAGCGAAGATGAGACAGAGCCGAAGGACCGCGCCAGCGAAATCGGGACAGGGAAAGCGCCTGCGGAGCAGGTCATCAAGGACATCCGCCGTGCGACCCGCAAGCAGTAAGGTGCGGAGAAGAAGATCCGCATGATCGCGGATGGAGGGCGACGACGAATGAGATACCCCGCGTCCGAGAAGCTGGAGATCATCCGGCTGGTCGAGAACTCTCACCTGTCGGCGCGGCGCCCATTGCAGAAGCTCGGCATTCCGCGCTCGACCTTCAATCGCTGGTATGATCGCTTCCTTGCCGGCGTCGTCGATGCGCTGGAAGATAGCAGGGCCCGACCCAACCGGGTCTGGAACCGCATTCCTGAGGAGACGCGCGACCAGATCATCGACCTGGCGCTGAACGAACCGGAGTTGTCGCCACGGGACTTGGCGGCCACCTTCACCGACACTAAGGGCTACTTCGTCTTGGAATCCTCGGTCTATCGCCTGCTCAAGGTGCATGACCTGATCACCAGCCCAGCCTTCATCGCCATCAAGGCCGCCGAGGAGTTCCACGACAAGACCACAGCGCCCAACCAGCTCTGGCAGACCGACTTCACATCTTGAAGGTCCTCGGCTGGGATTGGTTCTATCTGTCGACCGTGCTCGACGACTTCTCGCGGTTAATTCGTCCTTCCAAGCATGATGAAGGCCCGGCTGATATGGAGCCGGGCCTTCTTTATTTGGGCTGGCGGTGACGGCCTTGGTATTTGTCGCAATGCTTGCGAATTGTAGCCACGTGCGGCCCTTTGCTGTGACCCAGAGTGTGACCAGCGGCCAGTTCGTCAGTCTTAGGAAGGAGAGCAGAAAGACAGCTAGAGCGTTGAATAACTATCTTTTCAGGATGGTGGGCGTGACAGGGATTGAACCTGTGACCCCTACGATGTCAACGTAGTGCTCTCCCGCTGAGCTACACGCCCATCCGAGCCGCGCATACACCACAGGCCGGAGCCTGCGTCAATAGCCGAAACACGAAGTTTCAGCCCTCGGGAATGCGCAACATTGTTCACCCTGTCGTACCCGGTGGCAACGGGCTATCGGTGGCGCTTCAGGCGGCCTGAAGCATCTTTTCGACCTCGTTGACGAGGTCGCGCAGGTGGAACGGTTTCGACAGCACCTTGGCGTCGCGCGGTGCCCTGGAATCGGGGTTGAGCGCGACGGCGGCGAAGCCGGTGATGAACATGACCTTGAGGTCGGGGTCGATCTCCGTCGCGCGGCGGGCGAGTTCGATGCCGTCCATCTCCGGCATGACGATGTCGGTCAAAAGCAGCGAGAACGGCTCTTCGCGCAGGCGCTCGTACGCACTTGCCCCGTTGTCGAAATCGCTTACGTCGTAGCCGGCCCGTTCCAGAGCCTTTACGAGGAAGCGGCGCATGTCGTCGTCATCTTCTGCCAGGAGAATTCTTGTCATGGGTTCCCGTCCGAATCAGTCGCAGCGCGCCCGCCGGCTCGCGGACGCATTAACCATTTCGCGTATATGCCCGCGCGGGAGTAAAGATCAAGTGAATGGGAGGGTGTATGCACCCCCGCAAAACGGTCGTTTTCAAGACGTTGGCGACGTTGCGTCAGGCTGGACAGGCCGCGCCGCAAGTGGCACGTTTGGACAAAGGGGTCGACCTGAGGCAGCTTTTCGGGAGTTCCATGACGCCAGCAGGAGATTTCGCCGAAACGCCGCCTTTCGGGGTCAGACGCGCCGCGCAGCAGCGTGTGCCTTTCGTGTTCAATTCGCCGCATAGCGGCAGCAGGTATCCGGCTCGCTTTTTGGCCATGAGCAAGCTCGATGCGGTCGCCATCCGCCGTTCGGAAGACTGTTACGTCGACGAGCTTTTTGCGGGTGCCGTGACGCTGGGCGCGCCGATGCTGGCCGCCAATTTCCCCCGTGCCTATCTCGACGCCAACCGCGAGCCGTGGGAACTGGACCCGCGCATGTTTGCCGATGCGCTGCCCGCGCATGTCAACGCGCGCTCGGCGCGGGTGGCCGGCGGGCTTGGCACTGTGCCGCGGCTCGTGGGCGAAGGGCAGGAGATTTACGCTGGAAAGCTGCCGCTTTCGGAAGCGCTCATGCGGATCGAGACCGTCTACCGGCCTTACCATGAGGAATTGAAGCGCCTCCTGACGCGCACCCATGCGAAGTTCGGCTATGCGGTGCTGATCGACTGCCACTCGATGCCGGCAAGCATCCGCCTCGGCGACACGGGCATGAAACCCGATTTCATCGTCGGTGACCGCTTCGGCGTCGCATGCGCGCCGGCCTTGTCGGAGGCCGCAATCGCCATCCTTGCCGGCATGGGCTACAGCGTTGCCCACAACAAGCCTTATGCGGGCGGGTTCATCACCGAGCATTACGGTCGGCCGCCGCGCGGCCTGCATGCGCTGCAGATCGAGGTCAATCGCGGCCTCTACATGGACGAGCGGACGCTGCAGAAGACCAGAGGGTTCGCCGCGCTTGCCACGGACTTGACCCGCTTCGCCGCCGACATTATGGCGCTGCCCGATCACTGCTTCAGCAGCCTGCCGCTCGCGGCGGAATAGCCGGCACCATCCGACCTAAAAAAAGACCGCACCGTTTGCACGACGCGGTCGAAGTCTAGGGAGGAAACGCCCAAGGAGGGCATAGACAGGTCGCCCTGTCCGAAATCGAGTGTATGTTGCGTTGCACAAATGTCAAGCGACCGGCAAGGGCTGTGCAAAAACTAGGCGACGGCGCAGCGGTGGCCCCAAAGGAGACATATCTCATGGTCGAGGCGGAGTTCATGCGGCGCATCGCGGCCGCCGCGGCGGCGCAGACATTGCCGCGTTTTCGCCAGGCGGGGCTCGTTTCCAACAAGCTCGATTCCGGTTTCGATCCGGTAACAGAGGCCGACCGGGAAGCCGAAAAGGCGATCCGGTCGCTGATCCGCAGCACGTTCCCGGATCACGGCATCCTGGGCGAAGAGTTCGGCGCGGAAAACACCGACAGCCGCCATGTCTGGGTGATCGACCCGATCGACGGGACGCGCGCGTTCATTTCGGGGCTGCCGCTCTGGGGTACTCTCGTCGGCCTGACCGATGGCGGTGATGCGGTTGCGGGCATGATGTCCCAGCCGTTCACGGGCGAACTGTTCTGGGCGGACGGCGAGGCTTCGCATTATGAGGGGCCGGGCGGGGCGCGGCAGCTTGCGACGCGCGGCACCCGCGCAATCGCCGAAGCCACCATGTGCACGACGACGCCGGCGCTGTTCGCAGGCGAAATGCGGGCGTCCTACGACAGGCTCGAAGGCTCGGTGCAGCTCGCGCGATACGGCACCGATTGCTACGCCTATGCGATGCTGGCAGCGGGCAATGTCGATCTTGTCGTGGAGACCGGGCTGCAGCCCTACGACATCGTGGCTCTGGTCCCGATCATCGAGCGGGCAGGCGGTGTCATCACCCGCTGGGACGGCAGCCCGGCAGAAAAGGCCGGCGACATCGTCGCCGCCGCAACACCTGAATTACATGCCGCCGCGCTCGAGATGCTGAACGCGTAGACCATCCGTTCAGGCCGGTTCGCTGCCTGGAATGAAGGTGTCGAAAGCGGCAAAGAACTGTTCACGGTAGACATCCGCTTCCTGCAGCAATTCGTGGCGCGCCCCGTCGATCGTTACCAGCGATCCGGTGCGCAGATGCTGCGTGAACCTTTCGATGGCAGGGGTTTCGACAACCTCATCCGCGCCTGCGGCAACGATCAACGTCGGCACCTTGATGGATGTTATGTATTCAGGGTCCTGTACGCGCTCGCTGGCCAGGCATGCCGCACGCACCCACGCCACCGTCGGGCCACCGATACCCAGTTCGGGATGGCGTCGGTAAATGTCGAGGTTGCATGCGTGGCGCTCCGGATCGCTGGTCAGCACGTTTCCTTCGAAGGGCGGGTTCTCGTCACGCTTGCCGTGCCCGAGATACATCGTGCCGAGACCCAACCCGTACAGGAACGACGAAAGGCGCAAGGTGCCGCGCATAGAAAAGGGCTGGCCGGCAAATTCCAGCAGCGGAGCGCTCAGCACCATGCGCTGCACGCGGTTGGCCAGCGTGGGTGCGGCCAGCAGCGCCACCAGCGCCCCGGTCGAGTGGGCCAGCATGAAGTGGGGCCCTCGGCAATCCGGCAGGACGATCTCCTCGAAGAAGACGCCGACGTCGCCCACATAATCCATGAAGCTGTCGACATAGCCGCGGTGCGGGTCGCGGATCAGCCGTTCGGAGCCACCCTGGCCGCGCAGATCGAAGATGGCGACGCCAAGACCGCGTGCGGAGAGGTTGCGGATGGTCTCGAAATATTTCTCGATGCACTCGTTGCGCCCGGTCTGGATCACCACCGTGCCCTTGAGCGGGCGGCCCTCGGCGGCAAAGCGTGCATAACGCAGGCGCTTGCCGTCGCGCGCCGTGATGAACCCGGCATCCGCGTTCGCGGGCACCGGGTTGCCCGGCGTCTCGTAGAGAAGATCCTGCATGGATTTGTCGTCCTGCGGCGGGTTCATGATTGCCGTGATAGGAAGCAGTCGGGCGAAATGCAAAGGGATTCCGGTCGCTTCGCCAGTGCCGAACGTGGAAAGGCCGGAAGCGCCCGTTCTGGACTGCTTCCGGCCTCCTGACGATCCGGGAGGAAGGGACGATACACCCGGGTCGGCATCGGTGGCGGAGAGGTCTTTCATCCGCCAATCCGTAGTCTCGAGATGAAATCTAGCGATCCTTGCCTGAACGCGATCCGAAGGGGCGGTTCATCTGGCGTTCATCAAAGGCGGCATGTCGGGGACTTGAAACCGGGCTGCGTCAAACCCAAATCCTGAGCGTGGCCGCCAATGAAAGGGGCCACTGGCCGTGGGAAGATGCCGATACGGATCTCCGCTGACACGACCATACGCAAACATGTTGCTCAAAGGAGAACAGACCCATGCGTCATGTTGATTTTTCGCCGCTCTATCGTTCCACCGTCGGCTTCGACCGCCTCTTTACGATGCTCGATTCGCTCGCGCAGCCCGATAACGGCCAGACCTACCCGCCTTACAACATCGAGCGCACCGGCGAAGACGCCTACCGCATCTCGATGGCCGTTGCCGGCTTCTCGGAAGACGAGATTTCGATCGAAGCCCACCGCAACGTTCTGACCGTGAAGGGCGAGAAGACCGAGGAGCAGGCCGAGAGCTCGGAGTTCCTGCATCGCGGCATCGCTGCACGCGCCTTCGAGCGTCGTTTCCAGCTCGCCGACCACGTCGAGGTGGAGGGCGCCGCGCTCAAGAACGGCTTGCTGCACATCGAGCTGAAGCGCAACATCCCCGAGGAGATGAAGCCGCGCCGGATCGCGATTGCGGCCGCTCCGGCCAAGGCCAAGCAGATCGAGGCCCAGGCTTCGAAATAAGTCCTCTCCGGATGGACGTTGAAGCGGCGCCTTCGGGCGCCGCTTTTGTTTTGCCCGCGTGCCGGCTCAGCGGCGCGGCATGCGTTCGTAGGCGGGCATTTCTTCCGCGATGAAATGGAAGGGCTGCCGGTCGATCGTGAAGATCGCGATCTGCGGCTGGCCGAAAAGCTCAGGCCGGTCGAGCGTGCCGGCCTTGAGGATGACCTCGGGCATGTCCTGCCGGCGCGTCGCCAGATGCGTGCCGCATTGCGGGCAGAATTCGCGCGTGACGGCGTTTTCAATGTCGCTGCGCGTGAAGCGTTGGGGTGTGCCTTTCGTGTAGCGGAAGTTTTCCGGCGGAATGAGCAGGAAGTAGTTGGGGCCGCCACCGGAAAAATACTGGCATTCACGGCAATGGCACTGGGCCCTCAGCTTCGGCTTTCCCTCTGCTTCGTAGCGCATCGCCCCGCAATAGCAGCCGCCGGTAGTGATCATGGATATTCCTCATCCTGTGAACGCAAACGAATGCGGCACTACGCGATCAGGTCGCCCAGCCTGTCCACCTCGTCTGCACTGGTGGCAAAGCTGGTCACGAACCGACACAAGGTCTCGTCCTCGTCGATCTTGCCGGCAAAGCCGTGTGGCGCGTGCCACGGGTAGAAGGCAGCTCCTTGAGCCTTCAACTGTTCGGTCATCGTGAGCGGCACGATCGGAAATACTTCGTTGGCCTGAGGATTCCATCCCAGCCGCGTCTTCGATGATGCCCTGATGTGGTCGGCCAGTCGCGCCGCCATCGCATTGGCGTGGCGCGCGGTCTCCAGCCACAGGTCGTCCTCGAAATAAGCCTCGAACTGCGCGGCGATGAACCGCGACTTGGAGAAGAGCTGTGCGGCGCGCTTGCGCACGAAGGGAAATGCCTGCGCCTTCTTCGGATCGAGGAACACCACCGCTTCCGCGCACCAGCAGCCGTTCTTGGTGCCGCCGAAGGAGATGATGTCGACACCCTGTTTCCATGTCATGTCGGCCGGCGAGACATCGAGCGAAACCAGCGCGTTGGCGAGGCGTGCGCCGTCCATGTGCAGCGGCAGGCCGTGCCTGCTGGCGATCGCGGAGATGGCGGCGATCTCGTCGAGATCGTAGAGGGTGCCGATCTCCGTCGACTGGGTAATCGAGATCGCGGCCGGCTGCCCGGCATGCACGAATTCCGGCGGGTATCGGCCGATCTCGTGCTCAAGCGCTACCGGGTCCATCCGACCCAGCGATCCATCCACCGGGCAGAGGCGACCGCCGCCGGTCAGGTATTCCGGTGCGCCGCCCTCATCGGCGATCATGTGCGCCTCGCGATGGCAGAACGCCACGCCGCCCGGCCGCGCCACGGCGGCCATCGACAGCGAATTTGCGGCCGTGCCGGTTGCGACGAAAAACACCGCCACCTCTCGTTCGAAGATCTCGCTGAAGGTCTGCTCGACCTGCCGGTCGAGGTCGCTCGATCCATAGGCCGAAGCGAAGCCGGCGGAATGCCGCGTCAGATTTCCCGCAATTCGGGGATGGACGCCGGCCCAGTTATCGGAGGCAAAGAACATGAGATGATCCGGGGTGAGAATGGTGGGTGAAGCCGGCAATGTGGACGAGATCGGCCCGGTTCTGCAAGAGACGTGGGTCGATCCTTGGGACCACGATGAACGGGCCAGCTTGCCGATTTCTTGCGGCATTGACCGGAAAGATCGCGAACGCCATGCGCGGCGCAACAAAATTTCGCATCCCGCCGCATTTTTTTGCACATCCGTCTTGTCTGTGGTTAAGCTTTATGGCATACGGAATTTAGGACAGTATTGCTGTCTTATTTAACGCGCGCTTGAATGGCCGGGTTTGGGGTATGATGACCGCCAATCCGGTTTTCGATGCGGGCGGTTTCGGATGGGCCGGAGACCGCGCGAGCAGCTCCGGCTTCGTTCGCCAAGGGAGGCAAAGCCGCAAGCGGCTCAGGCTCCCTGACGGCCTTTCGCAGGATATGCCGACAGAATGCCGGAAGTGCGCAACCGATGTGCCTGCCGGATCGAACCGACCGCCCCAAAAGGGCTACTCTGGAGGAAGAGGCGATGACGGACCTGACGCCATCTGAAACGACCGTGCCTATGCCGGCCGCGCAGGGCAAAACGGCCGTCACCAAAACCACCGCCTCCACATTCGGCCTGCCAGCCGCGCGCGGACTCTACGATCCGCGCAACGAACACGATGCATGCGGTGTGGGCTTCATCGCGCATATGAAGGGCGAGAAGTCGCACGACATCGTGCGCGACGGGCTCGCCATGCTCGAGAACCTGACTCATCGCGGCGCCGT
>JAEWFU010000002.1 GCA_023388675.1 Pseudomonadota bacterium
GCGCGATTTCGAACTTTGGGTGATCGAAAACAATGCGGCCCCGGTATCGCTCGGCGTCGTGCCGGTAGGAGCCAGCGTGCATGTCGCGGTGGCCTCGGCGCATCGCGAGTTGATCTCGTCCGGTGCCCTGTTTGCGATCAGCCTCGAACCGGAAGGCGGCTCGCCGACCGGCCAGCCAACCGGACCTGTCGTGGCGGCAGGCGACCTACGTTCAATCTGAGCCCTGTCGCCGGCTAGCTGACTCCTGCCTCGTGCGCCTGAGATCGGTTGCCGCATCTTTTTTCACGATGTCTGAAACTTTAGCGAAGCGGTGCCCGTAGCTCTGCGCGTCCCCATCGGAGGGATTGGAAATTCGAGAGGAGTAAACGGACATGCACAAGATCACATCCACCATCCTCGCCGGCGCATTCGCTGCCACTTCGCTTGCGGGTCTTGCCTTCGCGCAGGACAACCCGATGGTCGGCGGTGCCGCCATGTATGCGGACAAGAACATCGTCGAGAACGCGATGAACTCGGCCGACCACACCACGCTCGTCGCAGCGGTCAAGGCCGCCGACCTCGTAGAGACGCTGCAGGGTGAGGGACCGTTCACGGTCTTCGCACCGACCAACGCGGCTTTCGAAGCGCTGCCGGCCGGCACGGTCGATGAGCTCCTGAAGCCTGAGAACAAGGACCAGCTCGCGAAGGTGCTGACCTGCCACGTCGTGGCTGCCGATGCCATGTCCGACGCGATCGGCCAGATGATCGCCGATGACGGCGGCACCCATCCTGTCAATACGGTTGGCGGCTGCACGCTGCAGGCCAAGATGGATGGCGACAAGATCACGCTGACCGACGAGACCGGCGGTGTCGCGACCGTCACCATTGCCGATGTGGATCAATCCAACGGCGTCATCCACGTCATCGACAAGGTTCTGCTGCCCGCTGGCTAAAGGCGGGGGCGCAGGCCGGCGGGTCGGCGTGACCGACCCTTCAACGCCGCCCATCCGACCGGCAGATACTTGCGCGATGACAGGAGGAGGCTCGGGGCGATGTCCCGGGCCTCTTTTGTGTCCGGAGTCCTTATTTGACGTATCTGCGTTCGCCGGTGACGTGTGGCTGACAGGTGCGATGATGGGCGGCATTGTCCCAGAGCCGGATCGGCGGGGCGAGGCTGACAAGCTGGGACGAACCGCCCTGCAGCAGAACGCGATAGGGGCGCATGCCGGGGTAACCGCCATTGATCGCCTTCGAGTTCACCATGCCGCAGACGGTCACGTCGCCATAGGTGTTGTCGCGCACCGCGATCATGTGGCTCCAATGGGCGGAGCGCGGATCGAGAAGATGCGCGGAGACGGTTGCTTTCGTCACCTCGATGTCCGCCGGTGTCAATTCGTGAATCCAGCCTGTTTCGACAGTCGAGCAGCCGCCCAAAGCCAGCATTACAGTGGCGAGCGCCGCGTTTGAAAGTTTTCCCATAAGGCCGGTCCTTGAAGTTGCGACGCCATTCTCCCATGGAATGGCTTGCGCAAGGCTGGTCAGTTCCGTAATGACGCCAGAGGGGCCGATTGCAATCGAAGCTGCTTGCTCGTGACAGGGTGGCATGTCGCGGCGGGAAGTCTGGTCGTATCGGATACAACTTGAAGTACAAGAATGCCTTCGAGCGCAACAATGCGATCTCGGTCTTCCTGATGGGGGCACTCCCCGCGGTTGCCGGCAGCGTGATTTCGGTCATGCTCGTCAGCTTCCTGGTCTGGGCCGTCATTTCCCTGGCATTCCGACGGTTCGAGTTTCGCCTCACGCCCGATGACCGGCTTGTTGCGTGGACATTCACCGCCTTCGTGGGCCTCGTGTTTGCAACCGCGCTCATCGGGGAGAATGTCGAGCAGATTCCTTCGCATACGCTTTGGCTGCTGCCTTTTCTTTCCGTCTGGGTGGTAATTCCCCGATTGCGGGCTACGCCTGACCTCGACTATCTGCATCTCTTCGCGGTGGGCGCGGCGGTGGGCGCGATCGGCGCACTCATGCTGGGCCTCGTCCAGGTGGTGGGATTCGATCAACGTGCCGAGGGCGGCGCCGGGAACGCGGCCGTCTTCGGCATCATCTCGCTTTGTCTTGCCGCCATAGCCGGCCTGAATCTCGACGACCCGCGCAGGAACTATCGAATGCTGGCCGTGGCCGGCATCGTTGCCGGCCTGCTGGCGGTCATTCTCTCGCTGACGCGCGGCGTGGCCATCGTGGCTATCGGCGTCCTGATCGTCATCGTCATCTATGCACCGCGCCAGCGGCTGACCACCGCGACGCGAATTGCATGGCTTGGCCTTGCTGTGGCCGTTGCGGCCGCGCTCTACGGCGCTGCCGACCTCATCGCCGATCGCCTGCTTTTGACAGTCGAAGAACTCAACAGCGTGGTGTCCGGCGAAAGCTCCGCCAATATTGGCGAGAGGCTGCGCCTTTGGATCGCCGGTTGGAGCGCGATCGGCGAGTCGCCGCTATGGGGCCACGGGATTCAGAACCGCATGGCGAAGGTTTCCGAGCTGCTGGTGCGCGACGGCCTGCCGGTTCAGCACTTCACCCACGCACACAACGCTTTCATCACCTTCGCCATCGATGGCGGCATCATCGTCCTGGGTGCGGTGATCGCGGTGCTGATCGTGCCGGTCTTCGTTGCCTGGCGCGCGCCGCGAGACATGCATCACCGCAAGCGCTTTTTTCTGGCGCTTCAGGTCAGCCTGATCTTCGGCCTTTGCGGCCTGACCCAGATCATGTTCAAGCACGACATCATGGACGCTTTCTACATCTTTTCGGTCATGCTCGTTGTAGCCAGCATTGCCGATATACGGCCGCGGGACGACACGAAGACCACGGGATCGTCCGGGGACTGAATTTCGGTTCACCGGTCGGCCGGCTCACCGGCGATGTACGCCGCGAGGCGACGGGGGGTATCACCCGCCGGATGCCAGCCCGTCGCTGCCAATCGATCCGGTGAGACCACCAGCGGTTCGGACAGGCGCTCCCACAGAGCGCCCCGCCCGACCATTGCGGACAAACCCGCAAGCAGAGGTTCGGGAACCGTGAAAATGCCGGGGTTCCGCCCGATGCCCTCGCGCATGGCGGAAACGATCTTGGCCAATGTCAGCGGACCGTTGTCGCTGACGATGTAGGCACCGCCGGCGATAATAGGGTTCGAAAGAACATGCAGGACAGCCGCCGCGAGCCTTTCGACATCAAGCAAGGATCTGCGAGCCTGAACTCCGCCGATCGGCAGCGGGAACGGCGTGCGCGCGAGACGAAGCAGGCCGGCCAGCCCCCCGCGCATACCTTCGCCATAGACCGCAACCGGCCGGAGCGTGACGAGCTGCCGGCTGTCGATTGCGAAGATTTCGGCGAGCTTCGTCTCCGCCTCGAGTTTCGAGCGCCCGTATTCCTCCGTAGGCCGGGCAGGTGAGTCCTCAGTCAGTACTTCGCGCGATGTCGGACCTGTGATGGCGCGGATCGACGAAAGAAAAACAAATCGCCCCGGCACATTGCGTCGCGCGGCGTTTGCGAGATTGACGGAAAGATCGACGTTGGCGCGGCGGTAGTCGTCGTAATGCGTGTGAGCCGAGGCATCCGCGATGCCGGCGCAATGAACGACATGGTCGGTGCCGATAACAAGCCGATCCCACGCCTCGGCGTCGCCGTTCGCTGCCGGCATCAACGCCCGTTCGGCGAAGGGGAAGTCCAATTGGTCCGGGTTGCGCGAGGCGGCACGAACCGCAAACCCGGCCGTTTGCAGTGATCTCGTCACGGCGCGCCCGATAAAGCCGCTCGCCCCGGTGACGAGTACGGTATCGGACGGGCCTCCGGTCATTTTTCGGTATATCTGAAAAGAACCTCGACAGCGGCCTTGCGATCCGCCTTCGCCACCGCGCCGCTCAGTTCTGCCAGCATATCGGGGACGGGGTCGCCGCTGCCGTTCATCCGCCGGGCACGCAGAATCTTCGAGTGCGCGGTCGGCGTCACGCCCTCGGGATTGTAGAAGAGCTCCTCGTGGAGCTTTTCACCTTCCCGCATGCCGATCGTGACGATCTCGATATCGCCCTCGGGATTGCGCGCATCGCGCACGCTCAGGCCCGCGAGGGCTATCATATCCTCGGCCAGATCCCGGATGCGGATCGGCTCGCCCATCTCCAGAAGCAGGATGTCGCCGCTCTCGGACAGCGCACCCGCCTGCACGATCAGTTCCGCGGCCTCGCGAACCGACATGAAGTAGCGCGTCATCTTTTCGTCGGTGATCGTCACCGGGCCGCCATTGGCGATCTGTTCCTTGAAAAGCGGGATGACGGACCCGCTGGACCCGATCACGTTGCCGAAACGGACGCATGCGAAATTTCGTTCATAGGGCTCATCGAGGCTTCTCACGCCATGATGGCGGACGATCTTCTCGGCCCAGCGCTTGGTGGCGCCCATGACGCTCGCCGGGCGAACCGCCTTGTCGGACGAAATCAGGATGAAGTTGCGGACGCCGCAATCGGTCGCTGCCCTTGCCAGCGACTCGGTGCCAAGCACGTTGTTGCGGATGCCTTCGAGGCTGTTCTGCTCCACGAGATGGACATGCTTGTACGCCGCGCAATGATAGATCGTCTCGATATCGTTCTCGCGGATGACCCGACGGACAAGGTCACCATCCGCAATCGAACCGAGTACCGTCACCAGCGGGAAGAGCGCTTCACGCTGCAACTCCCGGCCGATCTGGTAAAGGCCGTGCTCGTTGGTATCGAGCAGAACCAGCCGCGCCGGCTTGAGCTGCGCGATGATGCGGCACAGGGCCGAGCCGATGGAACCGGCTGCGCCCGTCACCATCAGCGAGCGCCCCTCGATCATGGTGCGCAGCAGCACCGGGTCGGCCGGCACCTGCGAGCGGCCGAGCAGATCGTCAATGTCGATGTCCCGGACACGGCTGACGATATATTTGCCTTCCGCCAGATCGACGATGGAGGGCAGGATTCTGATGTTTACGGGGGCCGTCCCGATCTCGGCAATCAGCTCGCGGCCGTCCTGGCCTGCAAGGGTCGGCGTCGTGACAATGATTTCCTCGACGCCGATATTCGTCACGAGGCGTTTCAGCTCGCTGGGCGCATAGACGCGGATGCCCAGCACGTCGAGACCATGCAGCGAGGCATCCTTGCCGATGAAGCCGATGACCTCCCGCTCGCCCGCCGAACGCAATGCGCCGGCGAGCTGCGTCGCGGCATCGCCGGTGCCGTAGATCAGCGTCTTCGTCAGCCCCTTGCTTGCACGGCTCGTCCGCCAGATCAGCCATTTGGCTCCGAAGCGGCTGCCGGTGATCGTCAGTATGGAGAGGACCCAGAAAACCGCGGGAATGCTGCGAGGGACGCCGGGGGCGCCGGTCATCGCCGTCAAGAACGCGAGCGCGACCCAACTGAGCACCGCGAGCGTCACGACCTGCATGATGGTCCAGACAGCGCGGTCGGGAAGATATTTCAGCACCGCGCGGTAAAGGCCCATGCGCGCGAAGATGGGTATCGCAAGGGCGGGTGCTGCGAGAATGATGAAGACCTGGGAGGGATTCGGCCGGAACGGCTCGCCGAAACGCAGCGAGAAGCTGAGCCAGCACAGAAACGTCAAAGCGACCGCATCGAAGAGGATCAGCACCCAGCGCTTGCGATTGCGCGAGCTTCGCGAAATCCGATCCCGCAGGCGGTTCAGCGCTGGCGATACGGCAAACATCTTCATGCGCGGGCTTCAGTTACTCGCATCGCGTTCCGTTGACGCCGTTCCACCATCCTCAGGGACGGCCCGACATTCCTTGCTATCCCGACAGAGACGGCAAGCCCTTGCAAAAATCGCGCATCCACCGTCATGCTCCCGAAAGCCTTGAAGGAGAGCGAGGCCGGAGCGTGTCGCTATCGTCTTCCGTGGCTTCCTCCGCCTCGCCAGATAGCCAATTCGTATCAGGAAGGCAACAAGCGCGGCAGCGGGGGCGGGTTCGCTGCCCCGCGGGCCTATGCGAAAGCGCACAACAGCGGCCTGTGCGATATGCATCATTGCTGCTATGGCGAGGTAATGAGAGAGCCTCCTGTTCAGATGGATCAGCCGGGTCTTGCCAAGCGGCTGTTCGACCTGGCGCTAGCGTTGCCAGGCCTGGTGGTCGCGGTGCCTGTCGTGCTTGTCGCCATGGCGGTGATCCGTGCAACTTCGGCGGGGCCGGCGATCTTCGTCCAGGAGCGTGTCGGCCGGCATGAGCGGCTATTCCGCTGCTACAAGCTGCGAACGATGTATCTGAACACGCCGCATGTGGCGACACACGAGGTTGCCGCTTCCGCCATAACGCCGGTCGGTGCGTTTCTCCGCCGCTTAAAGATCGACGAACTGCCCCAGCTATGGAACGTGGTGATCGGACAAATGAGCATGGTGGGGCCACGGCCCTGCCTGCCTGCGCAGGACGAGCTGATACGCCATCGCAAGGCGCTCGGCGTCTTCTCGCTCAGGCCGGGTATAACCGGGCTCGCCCAGGTGCGCGGCATCGATATGTCCAATCCGCTTCGCTGCGCGCAGACCGATGCCGAATACATGCGCACGATCTCCTTGCGGGAAGACTTGCGGCTGATCGTTCGAACGGTCCTCTAAACATTCTCCGCCACATTTATGGTTAGCAACTCGTTAAGCCTTCCCGTGCAGAATTCACGCTGCATCAATCTGTGTACGGAGAGCTCTACCGGTGGCTATGCGGGAGGGGCGGGGCGAGCCCGAGACGACTGAAGCAGCGCATGTCCGCAAGTCTGGAACGCCGGATGAAAAATCCGGTGGGGATAGCGCTTGCGCGCCTTGCGGCGTTCAGATTCCTGCAGGTGCAGATGCCGCCGCGCTTCTTCTCCTCGAAGCGGACTGGTTCTGGGAATCGGATGCACAGCATCGGATCACGCATCTGTCGGACGGCTACCAAGACGTGACGGGCATCGATCCCGCGCGCGTGATTGGCCGTTCGCGGCTCGATTCCCTCCTCGCGGACAAGAGATCGGCCGGCTCGCCGACCCAGCTTGGCGACCTGCTGGCCGGACGACCATTTGGAAGCTACGTCTATGCCATCCGCTGCGCGTCCGGCGATCATCGCTGGCTGTCCATCTCGGGTGTACCGCGCTTCGACGAACGCGGTCGTTTTGCCGGCTATCACGGCATCGGCCGCGACCTGACCGACATCCGGCAAATTACCGAGTTCAAGCATCGCGAAGATGAGCTCGCAGAGGCCCGCAGGCAGGCGGAAATCCTGCTTGGCGATCTGCAGAGCACGATCGATTCTCTGGATATGGGCGTGGTCCTGCTCGATCCGGAGCTCAACGCCCAGATGATCAACAGGACTTTCTACGACATCTGGCAGCTGACGCCCGACGACGTTTCCGTCGGAAGCCCGTTTCGTGCCCTGATGGACATCAACCGGCATACCGGCATCTACAAGGTCGCCGACGCGGAATGGGAAGACTACGTCGCCTACCGGCTCGACGAGATCAGGGGCGACGGGGTGCCGCCCCGAGAATTCCAGCGCGGCGACGGCGAGACCCTCATCTATTCCGTGACAGCCTTGTCGGGCGGCAAGCGGCTTGTCTCCTATTTCGACATAACGGGTATCAAGGAGCGGGAAGGCCAGCTCGCGGAAGCGCTCGAGCAGGCGCGTCTGGCCGAAGCCGTCCTCAACAGCGTTCCCAATCCGATCTTCGTCAAGGACGCGAAGCTCAATTTCGTGATGGCCAACCAGGCCTTCGCGGCATTTCACGATGCGACGCCGGACGAACTGATCGGACGTAGCGGCGCGGATGTCGTCGGCGCCGAAAACGCGGCGCTGTTCGAGGAAAGTGAAAAGGAGGTCCTGAGGACCGGTGAAATCTTCGAGGTTCAGGAGGATTTCGACGTGTCGGGCATCGAGGGCTCGCGTATCGTACGCAAGAACCGCGTTCGCACCGCGAGCGGTCGTGACTACATCGCCTGCTCCATCTTTGACGTGACGGAGATGAAACGGCGCGAGAGGGACAGCCAGAAGGCGCACGACTATCTGGCGGGTGTTCTGGAATCGTTTCCCGCAGCTGTCATCATCTACGACAGCAACGACCGTTTCGTGCTGGCGAATCAAATGCTCGAGGACATGCTTCCCGAGCTGGTTCCGACGTGGCAGCGCGGCTGCACATATCGCGAGGCCATCGAGCTCGGGCACAGCTTCGGCTATTTCCGCGCCTGCGGAGACCCGGCCGTCGATGCGCTTTACGACATGGATTACGAGGCTTGGGTCGAAGCCTATATGGATCGCCACGAGCTGCCGCGCGCAGTCTTCGAGCGCCGGAATCCGGACGGGCGCTGGTATCAGGCGCTGGATACGCGCATGCCGGACGGATCGTTCATTGGAATCCGGCTCGACATCACCGATATCAAGGATCGCGAAGCCGCGCTCAAGGCGAGCATGGAACAGATCGAGCTGTTCAAGCACGTGCTCGACGATCTGCCGGTCTCGACCTACGTGAAAACCGAAAAGCTGGCGTTCGAATTCGTCAATAAGGCATGGTGCGAGATCACTGGCATCGCCAAGGAGGAGGCGCTCGGAAAGACCGACCGCGACTTCTTCGGGGAGGAGGGCGAAGGGTTCGCCGATCGCGATTTCAAAGTGCTTGCGACCGGCCTCCTGGATGAGACGGAGGAGACGCTGACGCGGCGCGACGGCACGGTGCGCCAGCTCATCGCGAAGAAAAGCCGGCTTGTGGGCGGCGACGGCAAGGTTCATCTGATCGGGTCGAGCACCGACATCACGGAGCTGAAGCAGCGGGAAGCCGAACTGCAGGAGGCTCAGCGCAAGGCGGTGTTGGCCGATCGGGCGAAATCCGAATTTCTTGCCAATATGAGTCACGAGATCCGTACGCCGATGAACGGCGTGCTCGGCATGGCGGAGCTGCTTGCCCGGTCCGAGCTGGATTCGCGTCAGAAGACCTTCACCGACATCATCGTCAAGTCGGGCAACGCGCTGTTGACGATCATCAACGACATCCTGGACTTTTCCAAGATCGACGCCGGCCAGCTGGTTCTCGATCCCGCACCGTTCCATCTGGCCGAAGCGATCGAAGATGTCGCAACGCTCGTGTCCGCGCGCGCCAAGGAAAAGGACCTGGAACTGATCGTGCGCGTGGAGCCGGGGCTGCACGACCATTATGTCGGCGACGTCGGACGCGTTCGCCAGATCATCACCAACCTGCTCGGCAACGCGGTCAAGTTCACCGATGCCGGCCATGTGCTGGTCGACGTCACCGGCGAGGCGCGGGGCAACGAAAGCGTGCTGCGCGTCTCGGTGACCGACACCGGGATCGGAATTCCGAAAGACAAACTGGCTCAGGTTTTCGACAAGTTCAGTCAGGTCGACGCGTCCTCGACCCGGCGGCACGAGGGCACCGGCCTCGGCCTGGCCATCACCTCGCGGCTCGTCGCGATGATGGACGGCGAGATGGGCGTTGAAAGCAGGGAAGGCGAAGGTTCCACATTCTGGTTCACGATCACGCTGCCGCGGACCGGAACATCCGGAAAGGAAAGGACCATGCCGATTGACGTATCCGGGGCGAGGGTTCTGGTGATCGATGACAACACGGTGAACCGGACGATCCTGCTCGAACAGCTTGGAAGCTGGGGCTTCGATGCCTGCGCCGCGCAAAGCGGTCAGGAGGGCATCGCCGTATTGAACGCGGTGGCGGGGCTGGGCCTTCATGTCGACTGCGTCGTCCTCGACTACCAGATGCCGGGCATGACGGGCGGCGATGTAGCGCGCGTCATTCGCGCGACACCACAGATCGCCAACACGCCGATCGTCATGCTGACGTCGGTCGACCAATCCCTTGGGCAGGCGAATTATCGCAGCCTCGACATCGACGCCCATCTCATCAAGCCGGCGCGTTCTTCCGCGCTTCTCGAGGCGCTGGTCTCGGCAATACAGAAATTCCGGGGGGAGGGGCCGGCAATCGAGGACGCCGGGCCGGACCTGGCGCAGAAAGAGGCGGAAACGCGAACGGAACCCGAAGCGCGACCCGAACTGCGCATCGTGCAGAGGGCGCCGGCCGGTGCAAAGGGTGTCGATATCCTCGTCGCGGAGGATAACGAGGTGAACCAGCTAGTCTTCACACAGATCCTGGGCGATACCGGCTACCGCTACGAGATCGTCGGCACCGGAAGGCAGGCCGTCGAGAACTACCGCTCCATGAAACCCTCGATGATCCTGATGGATGTCTCCATGCCGGAGATGAACGGCCTGGAAGCCACCGCCAAGATCCGCGAGCTGGAGGCGTCGTCGGGGCAGCATGTCCCGATCATCGGCGTCACGGCTCATGCGCTCAAGGGCGACCGCGAACGATGTCTGGAAGCTGGCATGGACGACTATTTGTCCAAGCCGATCAGCCCGAAGACGCTGATGCAGAAGATCGAGCGGTGGATCGGCGGGACCGCCAACGCGGGCCATCGCGCCGGATAGGTTCTTCGCCGGCTATACGACGGCACTCTTCATTCTTTCCAAGGGTTGCGCGCGCCTGTCGGGTTTTATCTGGCTGACGCAAAACTGTCATCTGACTGTCATACGGGGCCGTTATTGCCACTCCCGACGCGTCAAGGCGTCCAACCGAATTCCGAGCAGGAGTAGGCCCTATGAATAAATTCTTCCTCACGGCGTCGGCGGCTTCGATCGCTGTTGCCGCGTCGATCGGCGCTGCCGCGGCGCAGTCGCGCGACACCATCCAGATCGCCGGTTCATCCACCGTTCTCCCCTTCGCCAGCATCGTGGCGGAAGAGTTCGGCAACGCGTTCCCCGAGTTCAAGACCCCGGTTGTCGGCTCCGGTGGTTCGTCGGGCGGCCTGCGCCAGTTCTGCGGTGGCGTCGGTGAAAACACCATCGACATCGCCAATTCGTCGCGCCGCATCCGCGCCGGCGAGATCGAGGCCTGCAACGCTGCCGGCGTGAAGGACATCCGCGAAGTCATGATCGGCTACGACGGCATCGTGTTCGCCACCGGCGCCGACAAGGAAGACTTCGCGCTCGAGCCGGTACACATCTTCAAGGCGATTGCCGCCAAGGTTCCGGTCGACGGCGAGCTGGTCGACAACCCGTACACCACCTGGAACGAAGTCGACGAGTCGCTGCCGAGCCAGCCGATCGCCGTCGCCATCCCGGCTTCCAACCACGGCACCCGCGAAGTGTTCGAGGAGCGCGTCATCCACGAGGGCTGCGAGAACGCCGGCATGCCGGAGATGGAAGAAGAGGCTCTCGAGGCTGCCTGCCTTGCGCTGCGTCAGGACGTTGTCGTCGAGATCGCCGGCGACTACACCGAGACGCTGGCCCGCCTGCAGTCCAACCCGGACACCATCGGCGTCTTCGGCCTGAGCTTCTACGACCAGAACCGCGACTCGCTGAAGGTTGCCACCATGTCGGGCGTCACGCCGTCGCTCGAGACCATCGCCGCCGGCGAGTATCCGGTTTCGCGTCCGCTGTTCTTCTACGTGAAGGGCGAGCACATCGGCGTCATCCCGGGCATCGAGGAATATGTCGAGTTCTTCCTGTCCGAGCAGATGGCCGGCCTGGGTGGCGCGCTTGAAGGCGCGGGCATGATCCCGGCTCCGGCCGAAGAGATCGGTGAGGTTCTCGCCGGGTTCCGCGAGGGCAAGTCCCTTACGGCTGCCGACGTACAGTAAATCCTGCAAAGGGCGGGGCGCGTCCTCAGCGCCTCGCCCTTTCAGCTTTTCAACGATGTCTGGGGCACGAATCCGGTGAATACAGCTCTCGTCGCCGCCCTGCTGCTTGTGTTGCTCGGCTTTGCCTACCAGATGGGCTGGTCGCGCAGCCGATCGCTCGTCACGAGCGGAGGCAAGCTTCATTCGCGCCCTACATATCACGGCTCCCTCGCCGCAATCTGGGCCTTGCTGCCCGCCCTTCTCATTCTCGGCCTTTGGGCAGTCTTCGGCACCTCGGCTACACGGGCTTATATCATTGCGCAACTGCCGCCCGAGGTCGCCTCGCTGACCGGGGCCGATCTCGAAGGTGCGATAGCGCGCATCCGCCAGATCGAATCCGGCTTCGGCGTGCTTGGCGAGACGGCGCCCTGGGAAAATGCCGCGGCCCAGGCGCTGCGCGAATTCCGGGTGCTGACCTATGCCGTCGTGCTCGCCGCTGCCGCAGGTACCGGCGCGCTTGGCCTCTTCATGGCGCGGCGGCGTATCACCGCGCGGCTGCGCGCCCGCAACGAGGTCGAGGGTGTCGTCCGTGTGCTGCTGATCGGCTGCTCCGTGGTTGCCATCCTTACGACCGTCGGCATCGTAGCCTCCCTGCTTTCGGAAGCGATCCACTTCTTCACCTTCGTCAGCCCTGTCGACTTCTTCTTCGGAACGGTGTGGAACCCGCGCTTTTCCTCCGTGGGTTCGGGTTCCGGCGACTACGGGCTGCTGCCGCTGCTCTGGGGTACGCTGATGGTTGCGACCATCGCGATGATCGTCGCGCTGCCTATCGGCCTGATGACCGCGATTTACCTGTCGCAATACGCGCCGCCCAGGGT
>JAEWFU010000063.1 GCA_023388675.1 Pseudomonadota bacterium
CCAAGGTCGGTTGTGGCGCCTGGTGGAATTTCTAGTCCGCGAAAGATGCCCGAAGAAGACGAACTCGACCCTTACAGTACCGCCCTGTTCCTCGATTTCGACGGCACGCTCGTCGAGATCGCAGATCGCCCGGACGAGGTGATCCTCCGCGCGGAAATCCGCGACGCACTCGACCTGCTTCACGATGCGCTGGACGGCGCGCTTGCAATCGTATCCGGCAGGCCGGTTTCCGAACTCGACACGTTCCTTGCCCCGCTTCGCCTGCCGCTGGCCGGCATCCATGGCCTCGAATTCCGCCATGGCGGCGGCGCGGTTCCGCGCCACGGCTATGACAATGCGGCGCTGGACCGTCTGATCGGAGCGGCGCGTGTCTTCGCCGCCGATCATCCGGGTCTGCTGGTCGAGGCCAAGCCCGGCTCGGTCGCGCTTCATTATCGCCAGGCACCCGACCTCGCCGACGCCGTGAAGCGTTTCGCGCAGGATTGCGCCAAGGCCCATCCCGGCGTCGACCTCATGCACGGCAAGATGGTCGCCGAGCTTCGCCTGGGCGGCCGTAGCAAGGCCGACGCGGTTTCACACTTCATGGAACTGCCGCCATTTTCCGGCCGCGCGCCATGGTTCTTCGGCGACGACGTCACCGACGAAGACGGCTTTCGCCGCGTCAACGAAGTCGGGGGGCGATCGGTGAGGATCGGGCACGGCCCGACGGCTGCTCGTCACAGCTTCGAAAGCATCGGCGCGTTTCATCGCTGGCTGGTGCGCGCCGCCGGGAGGGCAGCGCGGGCAAGGGCAATGGAGGAGGACGAAACGAAGGGAGGCAATCAGGCTCGCGGAACCAAACCCGGTATCCGCCTGGCCAAGACCATGGGGAACGTGACATGAGCAGACTGGTGATCCTTTCAAACCGCGTGGCCGACCTGCGCAAGACCAGCCAGTCGGGCGGGCTTGCGGTGGGCCTTGCCGATGCGCTGCGCCAGCGCGGCGGCGTCTGGTTCGGCTGGGACGGCGAAACGCTGCAGACCCAGCCGCGCGAGGCGACCGTTGAGCAGGTCGGCAATGTGCGCATGATCTCGGCCGCGATGACGGTCGAGGACTACATGAACTACTATGTCGGCTACGCGAACAGCGTCCTGTGGCCGCTGTTTCACTATCGGCTCGACCTCGTCGACTTCCACGCCCCCTATTTCGACGCCTATCAGCGGGTCAATGCCAACTTTGCTGGGCTGGTCGCGCCCTATCTGCGGGACGACGACCTGATCTGGGTCCACGACTATCACTTCATTCCGATGGCCAACTGCCTGCGCCGCCTCGGCTGCCATCAGCGCATCGGCTTCTTCCTGCACATCCCCTTCCCGCCGCCGGATCTGCTGGCAGCCTCCCCAAACCATCGCTACCTGGTCGAGGCGCTGCTCGACTACGACGTGCTCGGCTTCCAGACCACGACGGACACCATCAACTTCCGCCATTATCTGGAGGAATGGGGCCTCGGCGAAGTGCTCGACGACCGCACGATCCGTTACAAGGGCCGCACCATCGCCATCGACCGCTACCCGATCGGCATCGATGTCGAGGGCTTCCGGGAGATGTCCCGCCACGCGCCCGACGATGTGCGCATCGACAGCGCGCGTCGCCAGCAGCTCGGCCGCAAGCAGATCATCGGTGTCGACAGGCTCGATTATTCCAAGGGCCTGCCGGACCGCTTCCAGGCTTTCGGCAAGTTGCTGGCACAGCATCCTGAGCTGGAAAAGCAGGTGACCTTCCTGCAGGTCGCGCCGCCCACCCGTGAGGACGTCAACGCCTATTCCGACATCCGCGATGAGCTGGAGGGGCTGACGGGCTCGATCAACGGGCGCTTCTCGGACTTCAACTGGACGCCCCTGCGCTACATCCACCGGCCGGTTCCGCGCGAGACGCTGGCAGCCCTCTTCCGCGCCAGCCATGTAGGTCTGGTGACGCCGCTGCGGGACGGTATGAATCTCGTCGCCAAGGAATTCGTCGCCGCGCAGGATGACGAAGATCCCGGCGTGCTCGTTCTTTCACAGTTTGCCGGTGCTGCCGAGGACATGACGGAAGCGCTGATCGTCAATCCGTATGACACGGACACGATGGCGGAAGCGATCCACCAGGCACTGGTGATGCCGTTGGACGAGCGTAAGGCCCGCCACAAGGCGCTGCTCGGACACGTCCGACAGCAGGACACGCAGCGGTGGCTCGCGACGTTTCTCGACGATCTTGAAACAGCCGGGGGCCATACCAACCCGCCGCCCGACAGTTTGCTCGCCGCGGACGCGGCCTGACCGGCGGGTTGCGTCCCGCCGGCATCGTCACTATCAGGTTGTCCGTCAGTACAAGGAGCCTTATGCGCAGCGACGTCATCACTGATTCTCCTCACGGGGAGTGAACGGCCTCAGGGCTGAATGATACGTTGTGCGCCACAGGCGCCTCACCGACGGAATATCTGAAATGACCGAAACTCTGCGCATCCGGGCCTATGCCCCGGACGACAAGCAGCGG
>JAEWFU010000090.1 GCA_023388675.1 Pseudomonadota bacterium
GTTCGAATTCCGCAGCGGGGGCTTCGATGGCGATGCCGGCGACATCTTCAGCGAAATTTTCGGCCAGTCGTTCAGGCGCGGCGCGGGCGGGCCCGGGGGATCCGGTGCCGGTGCGCGCCAGGCACCGACGGGCGCCGATCTCAACGTCACGCTCGACGTCACCGTCGAGGAGATGGCCACCGCCGCCAAGGTGACTGCCGCCTTTCCCGACGGTCGCAAGATAGGCATCAAGCTGCCGGCTTTCGTCGAGGACGGCCAGACGATCCGGCTCAAGGGCCAGGGCGCGCCGTCACCGCTGGGTGCGCCGGGCGATGCGCTGGTCAAGGTGCGGCTGGCCAGGCATCCGCTCTATCGGGTCGACGGGCGTGATCTTCATGTCGACGTGCCGGTCCCGCTCGCAGATGCGGTGCTGGGCGCGAAAGTCGCGGTCGAGACGCCGTATGGCCGGCTCGCCGTCTCCATCCCCGCCTGGTCGAGCTCCGACCGCAAGCTGCGCCTCAAGGGCAAGGGTCTGCCGCTGAAGGGCGGCGGCCACGGCGATCTCTACGCCCACGTGCGCATCATGCTGCCCGAAGGCGGCGACGCCGACCTCGAAGCGCTGATGCGCGCCACGAAGGCTGGCACCGCTTAGGCAGGAGCTGTCACCGTCCAGCTTGAAGCATCAATGCGCCTGTGCGATAGGCAGCCAACGGCAGAAGATGCGGAGAGATGTCACATGTCGGCAGGAAACGGCCTTTTGGCGGGCAAACGCGGCCTCATCATGGGTGTCGCCAACAACAGGTCGATTGCCTGGGGCATAGCGAAGGCGTGCGCCGATCAGGGCGCGGAGCTGGCCCTGACCTATCAGGGTGACGCGTTCCGCAAGCGTGTGGAGCCCTTGGCTGCCGATCTCGGCGCCCATGTGGCCGGCGATTGCGACGTCACCGACATGTCGAGCGTGGATGCCGTTTTCGACGGTCTGCGCGAGAAGTGGGGCAAGCTCGACTTCCTCGTTCACGCCATCGCCTTTTCCGACAAGGACGAGCTCGACGGCCGCTACGTCGAGACCACGCGCGAGAACTTCCAGCGCACGATGGACATCTCCGTTTATTCGCTGACGGCGGTCGCCCAGCGTGCCGAGAAGCTGATGAGCGAAGGCGGCTCGATCCTCACGCTGACCTATTACGGTGCCGAAAAGGTCATGCCGCACTACAACGTCATGGGTGTCGCCAAGGCCGCGCTCGAGGCGAGCGTGCGCTATCTGGCGGTCGATCTCGGCAGCTCGGGCATCCGCGTCAACGCCATTTCCGCCGGCCCGATCAAGACGCTTGCGGCATCCGGCATCGGCGATTTCCGCTACATCCTCAAGTGGAACGAATACAACGCCCCGCTGAAGAAGACGGTGTCGATCGAGGAGGTGGGTGCGTCCGGACTCTACCTGCTTTCCGATCTCTCGAAGGGGGTCACCGGCGAGGTGCACCACGTCGACGCAGGCTATCACGTCGTCGGCATGAAGGCGGTCGACGCGCCTGATATTTCCGTCGTCAAGGAATGATGCCCCGCACCGTCTATTTCGTTCGCCACGGACAAACCGACTGGAATGCGGAAGGCAGGCTTCAGGGACAGGCCGACACCGACCTGAACGACACCGGTCGCGCCCAGGCGACGCGCAATGGCGAGTTGCTACGCGGGCTGATTGCCGACCCGGCGGCCTTCGACTTCGTATCGAGCCCCTTGCGCCGCACCCGCGAGACGATGGAGCGTGTCCGCACCGCCATGGGTCTTGCGCCGGACGGTTACCGGCTCGACCCCCGGTTGGTCGAAGTGCATTTCGGAGGCTGGCAGGAAAAGACCTTCACCGAGCTTGAAGGAATCGATCCCGGCTGCTTCGCACGCCGCGAAAAGGACAAGTGGAACTTCGTGCCGCCGGGTGAGGGGGCGGAGAGCTACGCGATCCTGACCGAGCGCATCCGGCCGGTTCTGGAGGAGATGACGCGCGACACGATCTGCGTCACGCATGGCGGCATCATCCGCTCGATCTTCCGGCTGAACGATACGCTGTCGCCGGCCGAATGCGCCGGCCTTACCGTGCCGCAGGATCGTGTGCTGCGCCTGCGCGACGGCAGGCTGGAGTGGCTTTGAAGCCTATTCGTAGATGACGAGGTCGGTGACGGTCTTCTCGCCCTCGATCGTATCGTAGGCCAGCACCACGTCCACGCCCTCCTGGAGGGATTCGACGTCGAATTCGCCCGACAGCTTGTAGGTGTTGCCGTTGTCCAGCGTGATCGTCAGGCTTTCGCGGTCGACGGTGGCGATCGTGCCCTCGTCGTCGTCGGCGAATGCGGTCATCGGCGACAGCGCGATGCCGGTTGCGATCAGAAAAGCGGAAACAGCCCTTGTCACCTTACGCATAGTCGTTCCTTGCAACTGGCCTCACCCGGGCGAGGCGACCTTCGAGCATGTGGCGCGACCAAAGCAGAAACAGGCTGACTGTGTCAAAACTTTAACCGCGCCCGATGGCAACTGTTCCACCGCATATTCCCGCTTGCAGGTCGGCTGTGCTCAGGCGGCTCGGCTCAACAGTTCCTGCTCTTCGGCGGCGAGCACCGTCCGGACAGAATCGCGGGCCTCGATCAGCCGCGCAAGCGCATTCAGCCCTTCCGGTGCCTCCAACTCGACCATCGCTGCCCAGCGGAGCATGACATAGGCGAAGGCGTCCGAAGCCGCGAAACGCTCGCCGAGAATGTACGGCCCCTGCATGAAGGAGCCGATCCAGGCCAAGCGCTGCGCCAGGACCTGGCGCAGATAGGCCTTTTCGTCGTCACTCTCGGTGAAGAACAGCCGCACGAACGGCTTGTGCACCTCGGTCGACAGGAAGGCGAGCATCTGCAGGTGACGGTAGCGCTCCATCGGCGCTGACGGAGCCGCCTCCTTGCGCTGCGAATCGATCCAGTCGAGCAGGGCGACGTTTTCCGTCAGCAGCGTCCCATCGTCGAGCGCGATTGCCGGCACATAGCCATTCGGATTGATGGCCCTGTAATTGCTGCCGTCATCCACCTTGCCGGAAAAGATGTCGACCTTGTGCGCGCGAAACGCCAGCCCTGCCTCGCGCAGCAGGATATGGGCGGCCTGGCTGCATGTGCCCGGGGTATAGAAGAAATCCATCATTGCCTCCATCAGGTGAGCGGGCGCTTTGCCCGATGCGGGGATGGTGGCGTGCCTGCGGCTTTTGCGTCAGAGGCAAAAAGGCAGCAAACAGGGCAAACGAGCCATCATCGCGCCAAGCCGCGAAACCGGTTGCGCTGGCGGTATTGCGCGGGCGTGACGCCCACCCGTCGCCTGAACAGCTTGCGGAAGAAGGTCGGGTCACTGTAGCCGATCTCGGCGCCGATCTCCTCGATCGCACTGTCCTCCGTTTCAAGCATCTGCTTGGCTTCCTCGATGCGAAGCGCCTGCACATATTCGACCGGCGCATATCCGGTGGCCACCTTGAACCGTCGCTTGAGCGTACGCTCGGGCAGGCCGGAGCGTTCGACCATCGCGGCGACGGGGTTCGGCGTGGCGTAATTGTCAACCAACCAGGCCTGGACCCTGCTGACGACGGCGTCGCTGTGCTGGCGCGGCCGGGCCATGGACGCGAAGGGAAGCTGGCCGTAGCCGCGATCGCCAAGAAGAAAAAGCCGCGCCACCCGTGCCGCTTCCTCTGCGCCGCAGAAGCGCCCGATCAGATAGAGTGCGAGATCCTGCCACGACGAAGCGCCTCCTGTCGTAACGATCTGTCCGCCATGCCCGCTGTCGCAGAGGATGCGTTCCGGCCGGAACGTCACGCTGGGATAGCGGTCGCGGAAGAGGTCGGCCATCGTCCAGTGCGACGCCGCCTCGGCTCCGTCCAGCAGACCGGCTTCCG
>JAEWFU010000093.1 GCA_023388675.1 Pseudomonadota bacterium
AAACCCATGTGGCCTTCGAGGCCCGCACGAGCCACAAGATCCTTGAGCGGTACGGCATGACCGAGACCAACATGAACACGTCGAACCCCTATGACGGCGAACGGCGCGCAGGAACGGTCGGTTTCCCCCTGCCCGGCGTCAAGCTCAAGATCACCGATCCGGCGAAGGGCGAAACCTTGCCGCAGGGCGAGCCGGGCATGATCGAGGTGCGCGGCCCCAACGTCTTCCAGGGCTACTGGCAGATGCCGGAAAAGACGAAGGAAGAACTGCGCGAGGATGGGTTCTTCATCACCGGCGACATCGGCGTGATCGACGCGGATGGCTATGTCAGTATCGTGGGACGCCAGAAGGACCTGATCATCACCGGGGGCTACAATGTCTATCCCAAGGAGATCGAGCTGATCTTCGACGAGCATCCGCAGGTGCTCGAATCGGCGGTCATCGGCCTGCCCCACCCGGACTTCGGCGAAGCCGTCGCCTGTGTCGTCGTGCCGGAGAAGGGAGTGCAGATCGATGTCGCCGAGCTCGACGCGATGATGAAGGACACCCTCGCGCGCTTCAAACAGCCGAAGGCAATCTTCGTGATCGACGAGCTGCCCCGCAACACCATGGGCAAGGTGCAGAAGAACGTGCTGCGCGACGCATACCGCAACCATTTCTGCTAAAGCGTGTCGCTGCCGATGGTATTCGGATAGGAGCTCTACACCTGCGCCGCGTCGATTCGCATCGAACACCTCAGCGACGTCATCCTCGGGCTTGTCCCGAGGATCTGCCAACCTGTCAGAGCAATAGATCCTCGGGACAAGCCCGAGGATGACGTCGTCGATATGAATCCGCCAACGCGTAACACGCTTTAGCGACAGGCGCGCGATGCGTCTGTCGCACTGCCCCGACCCAGCGGCATCACGCGGCCTAAGGAGCCGAATGAGCCTTCGCAGATCAGCTCTTCTTCCTGCGCGGCTTCTTCACGGCAGGCGCCTCGGTCACCGCAGCCTCTTCCCGGGCCAGCCGCGCGGCACGCAGCCGCTCCGTCTTGGCGTCGCGGGCCGACGCCTCATGGTCGATTATCGCGCGCGCGGCTTTCGTGGTGACGTCCGCCTTGGTTTCCTGCTTGGAAGGCTTGGGCTGAAAAACGGCATTGATGAAAACGTCATCCATGATCGGGTCTCCTCAAAGTGAAAAAGGCCGGGAATTCCCGACCTTCTCCTGAGCGTCTCGATGGCCAGTGCCAGTACATCCGTGGTCAAAGACCAGAAACGCTATTCCTTATGCAGCCTGAAGATTCTCGGCTGCGCTCTTGCCGCTGCGGTTGTCCTTGACAACCTCGAAGCTGAGCTTCTGGCCTTCGGCGAGCGTGGACATGCCGGCCCGCTCGACTGCCGAGATATGCACGAACACGTCCGGCTGGCCGCCGTCCTGCTCGATGAAGCCGAAGCCCTTGGTGGAGTTGAAGAATTTCACGGTTCCCGTAGCCATAGCGATTTTCCTTTTCAAATCGGCACAGATCATCGACGCCTGACCGGATGCCAAACGCCGCAGTCTTCGAAATTGAGAGGGAAGATCGTCGGGGCGCCAGGGCGCGGAAACAAAGTTCATCAACAAGATCGATTGACTGGATATAGGGACCGATTGTGTCCGCGGCAAGGCCGCCGGCCACTTTAGTTTGCGGGGGGCAGATCAACTTGGTGGCGGCGCGGGTAGATGCGGCTCTCAAGGCCGTCAGGCGGCGACGATCATCTGCGCGGCCTTCTCCGCGATCATGACGGCCGGCGCATGGGTGTTGCCGGAAACGATCGTCGGCATGATCGAACAGTCCACGACCCGCAACCCCTCGACGCCCCGAACGCGCAATTCCGGGTCGACGACCGCAAGCTCGTCCGTCCCCATCCTCGCCGTGCCGACCGGATGGAAGATGGTTGTCGCGATATCGCCGGCCGCGCGCGCCAACTCCTCGGGCGACTGGATCGCCGTTCCCGGCTTGAACTCCTCGGGCCTGTACTGCGCCATGCGGCGCGTGGCCATGAGCCGACGCGCCGCCTTGATCGAATCGGCAGCCACCTGTCGGTCGCTATCGGTCGACAGATAGTTCGGCGCGATCTCCGGGTGTCTGTCGAAGTCGGGCGACACGATCTTCACGGTGCCGCGCGATTGCGGCCGCAGGTTGCACACCGAGACGGTGATGGCGGGAAAATCGTGGAGCGGCTGGCCGAACGCCTCCAGCGAAAGCGGCTGGACGTGGAACTCGATGTTGGGCGTGTCGAACATCGCGTCCGATTTCATGAAGATACCGAGCTGGCTCGGCGCCATGGACATCGGCCCCGAGCGCCTGAACGCATATTCCAGCGCGATGCGCGCCTTGCCGGCAAGCGTCGACTGCCGCTCGTTCAGCGTCCGCGCGCCGGTGATCCTGAAGGCGGTGCGGATTTGCAGGTGGTCCTGCAGGTTCTCCCCCACCGCCGGCATGTCGCGCACGACCGGAATGCCGTGCGCCTGTAAGAGCGAGCCCGCGCCGAGCCCGGAAAGCTGGAGGAGTTGAGGCGTGCCGATCGCACCTGCGGAAAGGATGACCTCGCCGGAGGCATGCACCTGCGCCGGCTTTCCGCCGAGCCTGAGGTGGACGCCGCGGGCGCGCCGCCCGTCGAAGAGGATGCGCTCGGCCTGCGCATGCGACAGGACGGTCAGGTTCCTGCGATGCCGCACGGGGCGGATGAAGGCGCGCACGGCGTTGAAGCGGAAGCCGGCCTTCTGGTTCACCTCGAAGTAGGACGAGCCGAAATTGTCGCCGCCATTAAAGTCGTCCACCTGCGGCACCCCCAGTTCCTCGGCCGCCTCCCGCACGGCGTCGAGTATCGGCCACGAAAGGCGCTGGCGCTCGACCCTGAGCTCGCCGTCCTGGCCGTGAAACGGCGCGCCGGACGCATGATGGTTCTCCGATTTGCGGAAGAGCGGCAGCACGTCGTCCCAGCCCCAGCCGGGATTACCGAGCTGGC
>JAEWFU010000121.1 GCA_023388675.1 Pseudomonadota bacterium
TCGAGATCATCGAGGGTGAGATCGACGCCGGCGCGCCGCGCCATAGCGATCAGATGCACGACGGCATTCGTCGAACAGCCGGTCGCCATCGCGACGATGGCGGCGTTGCGCACCGAAGCATCGGTGACGATCAGATCTGGCGTTAAATCTTCCCAGACCATGTCCACGATGCGACGGCCGCACTCCGCAGCCATGCGCTGATGGCCCGAATCCACGGCCGGTATGGAAGACGCTCCAGGCAAGGTCAGGCCCATCGCGTCAGTGATCGCCGTCATGGTGCTTGCCGTGCCCATCGTCATGCAAACGCCGGCGGAGCGCGCGATGCCGCCCTGGACGCCGGTCCACTCGGCATCGGAAATGTTTCCGGCGCGGCGCTCGTCCCAGTATTTCCAGGCGTCGGAGCCCGAGCCGAGATGCTGACCGGCGTAGTTGCCGCGCAGCATCGGTCCGGCCGGCAGATAGATCATGGGAACGCCCGCGGTGAGTGCGCCCATGACCAGGCCCGGCGTGGTCTTGTCACACCCACCCATCAGCACCACACCGTCGAGCGGGTGCGAGCGGATCATTTCTTCGGTCTCCATCGCAAGCATGTTGCGGTAGAGCATGGAGGTCGGCTTGGTGAAGCTCTCGTCCACGGACAGCGACGGCATCTCGACCGGAAAGCCCCCGGCCATCAGCACGCCCCGACGTACATCCTTGGCGCGTTCGCGAAAATGCGAATGGCAGCTATTTAGCTCGGACCAGGTGTTGAGGATGCCGATCACCGGGCGTCCCATGAATTCTTCCGGCGCATAGCCAAGCTGCATCATCCGCGAGCGATGGCCGAAACTGCGCAGGTCGTCCGGCGCGAACCAACGCGCGGAGCGCAATGTTTCCGATGTCTTCTTCGGACGCGATGTCATGCTGAGGTCCTTGTCGGTATTGTGCCAAGAGCCCTCTCCGAGCACTCGAGATGTGATGTCATGCTGCCTCCACCTGACACGCCCGGATGATGACGGCCTGCCGCCCTGGCCGCGCCGACTGCAGCGTCCCGACGATCACGCGGCGGTTCAGCCACTCGAGAGGCCCTACAGGCGCCGTGACGTGGATGCGCGTCATCGCGTCCATCGATCAGCACCCGGTTTCGGATACCGAGAATGACACCCGCATCGGTTTTCACCCGCCTCCTCCGACCGTCCTTCGCCGCGTTGCCGGCCGGATGCCGCGATATATCTGCCAGAGGATCGACAGAGCCGCGAAGCCGAGGAAAGCGGCCGAGATCGGGTTGGTCAGGAAGCCGGTGAAATCGCCCTGCGACAGCTGTAGTCCGCGGCGGAAATTGGTCTCCGCCATCGGCCCGAGGATGAACCCGATGATGAACGGTGCCGTGGGGATGCCTGCCTTGACGAAGGCATAACCGAGAAGGCCGAAGCCCAGAACCGACCACACATCGAACACGCGGCTGGCCAGACCGAAGGCACCCACAACGCACAGTACGAGGATGATCGGCAGCAGGATGTGCTTGGGGATGGCGAGCAGTCTGATGAAGACGCGCAACCCGTAGAACTCCACCACCAGCATGACGATCGCCGACAGCGTCAGCGCCGCGAAGATCGTGTAGACGAGCGGCCCTTGAGTGATGAAGAGCATCGGTCCCGGCTGAATGCCGTGGATCATCAGACCGCCCAGCAGGATGGCGGTAACCGCATCACCCGGTATGCCGAGCGTCAACAGGGGGATCAGCGCGCCGCCGATACCGGCATTGTTGGCGGTCTCCGGCGCGACGATGCCCTCAATGGAACCCTTGCCAAACTGCTCGGGAGTCTTCGACCTGCTTCTTGCGGCGATATAGGCAAGAATGTTCGACGTGCCGGCGCCGATGCCCGGCAGGATACCGATGCCGACACCGATCAGCGCCGAGCGGAAGGCGTTGGGAAGCTGGCCGAGGAATTCCTTCATCGTGAAGCCGAAACCGCGGATGCCCTTCATCACCGGCGTCATGATCTTCATATTGGCGTTTGCGCGACCGGCCTCGGCCACCTTGATGACCTCGGCAATCGCGAACATGCCGACAAGAACGGTCAATATGGAGAAGCCGGCATTGAGCTCCACTTGATCGAAGGTGAAACGGCGCGTCGCTTCCAATGGTGCTATACCGACGGTGGAAACGGCGAACCCGACGAGGCCGGAGAAGATGCCGGTCACCATCGATCCGCTGGACAAGCTCGCGATCAGCGTCAGCGAGAAGATCGCGATCGCAAAATACTCATGCGGGCCGAAGGACAGCGCCACTTTCGCTAGCGAGGGCGCGATGAACATCAACGCACCGATAGACAGGATCGTGCCGATGAAGGAGAAGACGATGGCGATGCCGAGCGCCTTTGCTCCCTCACCCTTTTCCATCATCGGCCCGCCATCGAAGGTCGTCGCTATCGATGATGGCGTGCCGGGAATCTTGAGGAGGATGGCAGCAATCAGGCCACCTGACGTTGCGCCGACAAACAGCGCGACCAGCAGCGACATCCCGGCGGCGGGGCTCATCCCGTAGGTGATGGGCAGGCAAAGCGCTATGGCCATGACAGCCGTCAGGCCAGGAATCGCGCCGAAAATGATGCCGACCACCACGCCCAGCGTGATCAGCAAGAGCAGCTCCGGCTGGAAGACGTTGGTGACACCGATTGCGATCATTTCGAACATCGGGTCGGCCCTCAGGGGATGAAACGGATAAGCGGCCCGGCGGGCAGCATGAGGCCGAAGCCGTAGCGGAAAATGACGAAGACGATCAGCGCGATGCCAACCGCCAGCGCCACGTGCAGGATGTGGGGCGTGGGACGGCTGGCGGGGCTAAGAACCGCAAACTGCAGAAACAGGTAAAGCGCAGCCGATATGGCAAAGCCGAGCGGGCGCAGCAGCACGGTGAACCCTGCGATGAGAACCAGCGAGATGCCGACACTCATATAGTCGGGCTTCGCCCCCTCCACCGCAGGCGCATCCTCGTCATCCGCCGCCGCGGATGCACGCGCGACCGGATCGTCGTCGGTCTCCGTCAGGGCCGGTGCCTTTTCCCGCCAGTTGAGCGCAAGATGGATCAGCCCGAGCAGGATCATTCCGGTCGCCAGCGCATATGGAAAGAACGCAGCGTCCACGGGGCCTCTGCGCGGCAGGCCCGTGGTCATATAGAAATAGACCAGACCTGCGCACAGCATGCATGCACCGACCAGCAGGTTCTTGTTTCGGCTATGAGACATCCAACGCCCCTTCAAGCTCGGTGGCAGGGCATGCGTCCGGCGCACCGGACGCAACCCGACCCGTCAGATGGGGATCAACGCGCCGACTGAAGCGCCTCACCATATTGCATGTAGTTGCTGCGGATGGCCTGCAGCCGTTCCAGCCCCTCGGCCCGACCATAGTAGCTGACCGGCTGGCGGAACCCCTGCTCGAGATCGTTCGCGTACTCCGGAATCTCCGCGATTTGCGCCGCGATCTCGTCCATCTTGTTGACGATCGCTTCGTCGGTGCCCTTGGGGAACGCGATGATGTAGGGGTTGTTCATGACAAAATCCGCCCCCTGCTCCACGAAGGTCGGGATGTCGCCGAGCAGCGGATTGCGCTCCTGGTTCGGCTGCCCGAGCACCTTCATCTGGCCGGAGGTGTGGTAGTCCTGGATGGCGCCGTAGGCGATGCCGGCGACATGGATGCGACCGCCCAGCAGCGAGGCGATCTTCTCCGCCGCAGATCCGGTGTCGACGATACGCATCTGCGCACCGGTCTCCTGCGAAAACAGCAGACCCTGCAGGTGCGAATAGCCGCCGAGCTCGGTTCCGTAGATCACCGCCGAAGGATCTTCCTTCGTCTTCGCCAGCAACTCGTCCATGGTCGAAATGCCCGACTGTTCGCTGGTCACGAACACTGCACCCTGATCGATTGCGGGAATGCAGCAGATTTCGAAATCATCAATGCCGTAGTCGGCAAGGCCTGACACTTCGGTGACGATCAGGTGTCCGGTGTGCCCGAACAGCATGGTGTAGCCGTCGGCATCGGAATCGCGCACTGCCGAGGTGGCGATCGTCGCGCCGCCGCCCGGCATGTTGGTGATGACCATCTGACTGCCCGTGATCTGCTCGAAATATTTGGCAAAGGTGCGGGCGTTGAAATCGGTGTCGCCACCGGGGCTGGCGCCGATGATGACGTTGATGGCGCGTGAGGGCCAGTCGCCCTGCGCGGCGGCGGGGCCGGCAAGAAGGACGATGGCCGAAACGGACATGGCGAGAATAGCGGATTTCACAACTCATTCCTCCCTTTATCGCAACCCTTGGAACGGGCTGATATTTGTGCACTAATATATTTGTGCATTAATGACAACCGGCAAACCGGCGTCTGAGGACAATCGGCTGCGGAAAAGGTATCAACCAAAGCAGCGAATCGCGGTGGTGACGGCAGTATGGCGCGACGACGGACTATGACGGATGAGGTCTATGACGAGCTGCGCCGGCAGATCGTCAATGTCGAGCTGCTGCCTGGTTCAGTGCTGCCAGAGCGCGCCATTTGCGAACATTTCGGCATCAGCCGGACGCCGTTGCGCGAAGCCGTGCTGCGTCTGGTGCAAAGCGGGCTCGTCGTCGTGGCTCCGCAATACGCGACCTTCGTGTCGCCGCTCGATGTAGGCGCGATCCGCGAGGCGCACTTCCTGCGCGAAAATCTGGAGCCGGCCGCCCTACGACTTCTGTGCACCAGCGACAACATCAACCTGTCGAGCATGGAGAAGGTGCTTCTCGAACAGAAGCTTCTGCTGGCACGCGGTGATCTTTCGTCCTTCCTGCCGCTGGACGACCAGTTTCACCGGTTGATCTTCCAGTTGGCAGGGCTGGAGGGCGTGTGGTCGATCATCCACACCAAGAAGGCGCATCTCGACCGGGTACGACATCTTCAGGCGCCGCAGACCGGGAAGATTCCGCTGCTTATCGAACAGCACCGCGCCATTCTCGACGCAGTGAAGAACCGGGATGCTGATGCGGCAGAAGCGGAATTGCGCGGGCACATCTCCGGCGCGATCGCCTATGTCGCGGAATTGCAGGAGATCAGGCCGGACCTGTTCCGCATTCCGGATGCACGCGCGATAACGCGCGACACTGCCGAGACCCCATGACTTTGGCGGCACCCGCATCAGCCGCTTGCCATGGCGTCATCCAGTGGCAGAATGAATGACGATGCGATCGACACAGGCGCCTGCCACCCAGACTTTCACTCTCGAGGTCGCCGAGGATATGCGCCAGCGCATCGTCTCGCTGGAGCTCGCACCCGGCAGCAGCCTGTCACGCAAGCAGTTGCAGGATCATTACGGCGTCAGTTCAACGCCCGTGCGCGACGTGCTCCTCAGGCTGCAGGAAGAAGGTCTGGTAGAGATATTCCCGCAATCGCGGACCATCGTCAGTCTGATTGATCTCGAACAGGCGCGACAGGCGCATTTCCTGCGCAGCTCGGTCGAACGCGCACTGGTGATGCAACTGGCCCGCACACCCGACACAGTATTGATCGAGGTGCTGGAGAACATCCTCCAGCTCCAGGAAAACAGCGCGACGACGGACCTTGCGACCTTCTCCGCGCTTGACCGGCGCTTCCATCAGGAACTCTTCGTTTCCGGCGGGATGATGTACGTGCATGGCGTCATAAGGCGCGAGAGCATGCACATCGATCGCATCCGCGCCCTGCACCTGCCGGTCGGCGGAAAGGTCGAACAGATCCTGCGTGACCATCGCCGCATCGTCGAGAGTCTCAAGGCAGCGAAGCCCGAAGAGGCCGCCGACGCCATGACCCTGCATCTATCCCAATCCATCGCCATCGCCAGCGACCTGCGAAACAGAATGCCCGCCTATTTTCGCTGAATGGTCATGCTATGCGAGAACTCGATGTGTCGCTGCTAGCGGCAGCGACCTGCGCCGCCGTCGCGGAGGAGCGGCTGCCTGCGATACCAAGGATCGGTCCAGCTTGACGGCCGGCATCCTCCAACGGACGTATTGTTCAGCCCCTATTCTCCACTTGGAAGGGTCGCCGGTGCCAATTTCGCGATCCTCGACTGGTGGCGAGGCAGTCGAACGAGGAACGAGAACCTATGTCGGCGCCATTCAGGGAAATCCGCGGGAGGCGATTGGCTTCAGAAAGACTCTCTGCTTTTCACGAGCTTCGTTGCGCCGACCAGGAAGTCGAAGTCGACACCGAGATGTGCCTGCTGAACGGATCTTGTGAACATCTGCCCATAGCCCCGTTCGAAATGCGGGTCCGGCAGTTCGAGCTCCGCCCGGCGACGAGACAACTCGTCTTCGCCGACCAGAAGCTCCAGCCGATGCGCTGAAACGTCCAGAAGAATTTCGTCACCCGTGCGGACAAGTGCGAGAGGCCCTCCTACCGCAGACTCCGGAGACACATGGAGAATGACGGTACCGTAGGCGGTTCCGCTCATACGGCCGTCGGAAATGCGCACCATGTCGGTCACACCGCGCCTGACGAGCTTTGTCGGCAAGGCGATATTGCCGACTTCGGGCATGCCCGGGTAGCCGACGGGACCGGCACATTTGAGCACCAGAACCGAGCTTTCATCCACCGGCAGGTCCGGATCGTCTATGCGGGCACGATAGTCTTCCACGTTCTCGAAAACGATGGCCCTGCCGCGATGCGACATCAATTGTTCCGACGCGGCGGACGGCTTGATGACCGCACCCTCTGGCGCGAGGTTTCCACGCAGCACGACTATGCCTCCCTGCAGCGAGACAGGCTTGTCTCGGGTGCGGATCACCTCTTCATTGTAGCAGTCTGCCCTCGTCAGACGCGCCTGCAGCGTACCGCCCTCGACGGTGGGAGCATCGGGGTGCAGCAGATCCTCGATGCGCTTCATCACCGCGGGAACACCACCGGCATCGAAGAAGTCCTCCATCAGGAAACGGCCGGAGGGTTTCAGGTCGACAAGACACGGAACGCCCGTGCCCAGCCTGTCCCAGTCATCCAAGGACAGCGGCACGCCGAGGCGGCCGGCCAGCGCCAGCAGATGGACGACGGCATTGGTGGAACCGCCGATGGCGCCGTTGACCACGATCGCGTTCTCGAACGCGGCACGGGTCAGGATACGCGAGATGGACATGCCGCCACGCACGAGTGAAACGATGTGGTGACCGGCTTCCTCCGCCAGGCGCCTGCGCCGGCTGTCGACGGCGGGGATCGCTCCGTTCATCGGCAAGGCTATCCCCAACGCCTCGGCCAGCGAAGCCATCGTGGAGGCGGTTCCCATCGTCATGCACGATCCAGCCGAACGGCTCATCGCGGCTTCGGCTTCCTCGTAGTCTTCCTTGCTGAGCCGGCCGGAGCGGTACTCCTCGTCGAAGCGGAAGACGTCGGTGCCGGAGCCGAGATCACGCCCCCGGAAACGACCATTGAGCATTGGGCCGCCGGAAACCAGGATGCTCGGGATGTCGCAGCTTGCTGCACCCATCAGCAACGCAGGCGTTGTCTTGTCGCAACCGGCAAGGAGCACGACGCCGTCTATCGGGTTGGCGCGGATCGTCTCCTCGACATCCATGCTCACCAGGTTGCGGAACATCATGGTCGTCGGCCGCATCAGCGGCTCGCCGAGACTCATTACCGGGAACTCGAGCGGATAGCCCCCTGCCAGGAGCACGCCGCGCTTCACATGCTCGGCGAGTTCGCGCAGATGCCGGTTGCACGGGTTCAACTCAGACCAGGTATTGCAGATGCCGATGACCGGCCTGCCGTCGAACAATTCCGGTCCGAAGCCCTGGCTGCGCATCCAGCTTCGCGGGATGAAGCCGTATTTGCCTTCGCGCCCGAACCATTCGGCGCTGCGCATGCTCTTTTGCTCGTCTGCCTTCTTGCTGGACACGGTGCCTCCTTCCAGGGCTGCGCCTGGTTATACGTTCGTCGGTTTTGGATCCGGTCCGGGCGTCAGGCCTCGGCCCGACGGCGCCCCGCACGCTTCACGAACAGCATGATCAGCGGCGACACCCAGATCAGGATTGTAATCACCCCGAGCGTCGCCGAGATCGGGCGCGAGAAGAACTGAAGGAAGTCGCCCTGGGCCTTGATCATCGAGGTCAGAAACGTTTCCTCCAGCATCCGACCCAGCACCACGCCGAGAAGAGCGGGCGCGATCGGAAAGCCGTTCTCTTCCATAAACCAGCCGACGACGCCAAAGACGAGCATCGTGACGACGGCGCTCAGCGTGTTGTCCATCGCGAACGCGCCGACGACACAGAAGAGCAGGATGATCGGCATGAGATAGGCACGCGGAACATCGAGGATGTAGCGCGACAGCTTGATGGCGGCATAGCCAAGCGGGATCATCAGGAGGTTTGCCAGGATAAAGGACAGGAAGATGCCGTAGATCAGTGTCGGCTGGTTCTGGAAGATCGCCGGTCCGGGGGTAAGTCCCTTGATGAACAGCACCCCGATGACGATAGCCGTCATGGAATCGCCGGGAATGCCCAGAACCGTCGCGGGCACATAGGAGGTCGACACGCTGGCGTTGTTGGCGGCGCCGGCGGCAACGATACCCTCGAGATTGCCCTTGTCGAACTCCTTGCGGTTGATCGAGAAACGGCGCGACAGCGCGTAGGAAATCCACGCTGCGATGTCGGCGCCAGCGCCCGGCAGCGGTCCGGTGACGGTTCCCACCGCGATGCCGCTGCCGAAACCCCGTCGATAGCGCCACAACTCGGGCGCCAAGCCCTTGAAGATGTTGCCGATCTTGTTGGTCGCCATCGGCGGCAGAGGATCGCGGGACAGCGCGTAGCGGAGAATTTCGGCGATCGCAAACATACCGATCAGCGTCGCGACAAGCCCGACCCCGCCATAGAGGGCGGTACTGCCGAAGGTGAAGCGCGGCTGGCCGGTCACCGGAAAGAGTCCGACCATGGCGACAAGCAGGCCAAGGAAAAGGGAGATCATGCCTTTGACCGCACTGCCGGGCGCGATGAACGCCGCCGAAGTAAGTCCGAGGCAGACGAGCCAGAAATATTCGTAACTGCTCATATTGAGAGCGAAGCGCGCGACGGCCGGCGCGAAGAACATCAGGAAGACGCCGCCGAACAGCCCGCCCACTGCCGATGTGACGACGCAGGCGCCGAGCACCAGTTCTCCCTTGCCCGCCATGGTCAGCTTGTAGGCCACATCGGTATAGGCGGCAGACGATGGCGTGCCGGGGATTCGCAGAAGCGCCGACGGTATGTCACCGGCAAAGATCGCCATGGCACTCGCGCTGACGATGGCGGCGATGGCCGGAAGGGGGTCCATGAAGAAGGTGACGGGAACAAGCAACGCCACCGCCATCGTCGCAGTCAGCCCGGGAATGGCTCCGACGAACAGACCGAAGATCGACGCGAGCAGAATGACCAGCAGCACATCCAGCTGCATGAGCGCCAGAAAAGCGTCGTAGATCACCTCCATGTCAGGACTCCCGCATAGGGTTCAAGGATGCCCCACGGGAGCGGTACGAGCAGCACGTCCTGAAAGCCGACCTTCACTACAAGCGTTGTCACCAGGGCCACGATCAGCGAGCGAACCGGCGCGCGAGTGAACTGGAGTAGCGTAACGAACACCACCACGAAGCCGGCCAGGATGAAGCCGAGAAACTTCGAGAAGAGGATGTAGAAAACGAGCACGCCGAGAACGACGGCTGCATTGGCAATGTGGCGGGGTGACTTGACCCAGTCGCCTATGACAACGAGCGGCTGGCTTGCTCGTTCTTTCCAGCCGTTCAGGGTCAGAAGGACCCCAGCGAGGAGGAGGCCGCATCCGACCACCGTGGGGAAGAGCCCTCCTCCGTAACCAGTGCCGAAGAATGGCTTCGGCTGCATCGAGGCGGCGATGAGGGCGACAATGCCTATCCCGACGATGATTGGCCCCATAAGGATGTCGGATAGTTTCATGGCACCTGTCTCCGCCGCCTCCTGCTATGCCTTCCGTGCGTGCCTCAGACAGCGCCTACTGGATTGCGCCGGCTGCACGAAGCACCGTTTCGGTGTCCGCCTCGTGCGTCGCCATCCAGTCGACAAGCCCTTGGCGATCGGCAAACCGAAGACCGAACCCGGCTTTGGACATCTTCTGCTGGAAATCCTCGCTTTCGTAAATTTCCTTCGTGGCCTCTTCGAGCTTCACCACAATATCTTCCGGCAGGCCGGCAGGACCGACAAGGGCGCGGAACACGCCGCCGGGGGCGGCATCGGGAATCTGCTCACCAGCAGTTTCAACGTCCGGGAAGGCGTCGAGACGGTCGGGCGCCAGCACGGCCAGCGGGCGGACCTCGCCGGCGTCGATGAGCGCGGCGGCTTCCGGCAGCGATGCGGTCAGGATGTCGACGCCACCGGCGACGAGTTCCTGGAGACCCGCAGCAGCGCCGGCGCTCGGCACCCAGCGAAGAACCTTGATGTCTATTCCGTTGTCGATCAGCACCTTGGAGAGCGCGCTGCTCCAGCTGCTGGGGCAGACGGCGCCGCAGCCGATGGTGATGGAATTCGGATCGGCCTTCAGCTTTTCGAGCACCTCGGCGAGCGACTGGATGGGGCTGTCGGCCTTCACATGGATCGCGGCATAGTCGAAATTGTACTGTGCGATCGGTGTGTAGGACTCCGCCGACAGGCTGCCCATGCCGAGGAGGCGGAAAGGCGCGTAGTTGAACAGGATGCCGATGGTGTAGCCATCCGGGTCGGCATTGGCGAGTTCGGTGATGCCGGCGATGCCACCACCTTCAGCACGGTTCACCACGTTGAAGGGCTGGCCGAATTTCTGCTCCAGACCCGAGGCGAGCCAACGCGCGGTCGCGTCCGTGCCGCCACCCGCACCCGCTGCAACGATCAGCGTGACCGGACGGTTCGGCCAATCGCTTGCTGCCGCAGTGGACAACGCCATGCCGGCAGCCATGACGCCGGCCGTCATGAAGCTGAGAACTTTCTTCATTTGACAATCTCCCATTGAATTTTCGAATGCAGGCGAGAAACCTTCAGACCGACAGAGGGCTATGCCACCAGTGGTCGAAGGGATTTGAGTGGAGGATCGCGTCGATCGTCTCCTGCGAGACCTTCGGCAACGGAGTACCCTCGACAAGGCGATTGATGTTTCGCAGACCCTCGATCGATTCACCGACCTGCGCGAACGGAAAATCCGTTCCCCAGAAGATCTTGTTGCGGTCGGTGATCAGATATTCCTGGGCCGAGACCAAAGCCTGGTAGAACTGCCAGGGGCGGTAACACAGCGCCGAAACCTCGGTGTAGACGTTGGGCCTCTTGCGGGCGACGACGATGCACTCGTCCACCCATGGATGGCCCATATGCGCCATGATCATCTTCAGATCGGGGTAGCGCTGCGCCACGGCGTCCACATGCAGCGGCCGGCCGGCGTCGAGCAGCGTGTCGCGCGCGAAGGTCGTACCCATATGCATGGTCAGAGGGACGTCGTTCTTCTGGCAATAGGCGTAGGCCGGATCCAGGCGCGGATCGTCGAGCGGGACGCTGTTGTAGATCGGGCCGAACTTGACGCCCTTCAGTTTCAGCGTGCCGATCGCATGCTCGAGCAATTCCATGTAGTCGGGACGGCGCGGATCGACGCAGGCAAAGCCGACGAACTTGTCGGGGTATTTCGCCACGGCCTCCGCAGTGACCTCGTCGTTGCCGTCAACGCCGACCGAATCCTTGTAGCGAAGGGAAAAGATGATCGCCTTGTCGACTTCGCTCATCGCCGAATAGAGCGTATCGGCATCCGCCGCCATTGCCACGCCGCCGGGACGCGCGCCGCCGCTGAGATCGACCTCAGGCGGAGAAAACTGGTCGGCGTTGAAGATGTTCACGTGGCAGTCGACAATCATCATCCAGGCTCCGTTCAACGCCGTCTGCCGTACCCTCACGGCATTTTTCCAGGTGTTCGCAAGGGTCATGCGTGAGGTCGCGCCGGCCGTTGGCCTGCCTCCCGCAACCGCCAGCCCGATCGCCGGCAACGTCTTGCTCCCCTTTTGATTTAACGATACACCGATCTTTGAAGTTGTCAAACGCGTCGTGCGCTAAATCTGCAAGATCGCGAAGGGGGCATCGATGTCAGGAGGAGGAGCGCGTCGACTTACCCGGTTGAAATTCGACCGGCAGGACGATCTCGCGCTGTCGGAACTGGCCCGATTGGAAACGGGCAATCAGCTCTTCCGCCGCCCGCTCGCCCAAGGCGTGAGCTGCCGAGCGCACGGTCGTCAGGACGGGGTCGACATAGCGCCAGATTTCAAAGGCGTTGAAGCCGGTGATCTGCACCTGCTCCGGAATCCTGAAGCCCGCATCGAGACACGCCTTCATCGCCGCGATGGCCATCTGATCATTGCCACCGATGATGGCGTCCGGCGGTGGGCCCCGACGCAACGCCTCGAGCGTGGCGTCGTAGCTCACCTCAAAACTTTCGTCGCCGCAGCGGACGATCTTGAGTTCGGATGCATCCGCTTCGGCGAATACGCTGGCTGCGCCTGCCATGCGGGCGCGCATGGCGGCCCATTCCACCTGCGGAAGAAGAACCCAGCAATTCCTCGCGCCGGACGAAAGAATATGCTCGCCAACCTGTCGCCCGCCGCCGAAATCGTCCTGACGAATGATCGCGCAATCGGCCTCGTCGGGAAGACGCTGCTCCTGCATCAGCACGACGGGAACCCGCAGCGTGGAAAGCTCCTGGATGAACCATTCGCGCTGCTCCTGCTCGCCGGACAGGATCGCGACCATTCCATCCGCCTCGATGTCCTGGAACAGGCCCGTCGTGCGGAAATCCGACGGTTTGATGCCTCGCAGGATGAGACTGTAAGAATGTGCCGTCAGGTAATTCGTGAGGCCGGTAACCTGGGCGGTGATAAAGGGGTCACTGAGGAAATCTGGATCCTCGACCACGATCAGCATGCCGATCGTCCATTGCTGGGAAAGCCGCAGGCGCCGTGCAGCCACCGAAGGGCGATAGCCAAGCCTTTCGACCACCGCGCGAACATGGTCGGCCGTCGCCTCCGAAATCCGGCCGCGGCCGTTGAGCACATTCGATACCGACATCGCAGACACGCCGGCCTCGCGCGCGACGTCCTTGAT
>JAEWFU010000141.1 GCA_023388675.1 Pseudomonadota bacterium
ACAGACGACTTTCCCGTTCCTGTCGTAGAATTCCATCTCAAGCCCCTGTAGCTGACACCCCGAAAACAGAAGCGCGCTTAGGACAGAGATTTCGTAACGTCAGCTCCCATTTGGGATGACTAGTCCATCGCCGATTAAAGCCTCCACACCGGTCACCCGGCAAAGCCGGGGAAACGTTCGCTGCTCAAGCGCCACCGACAAAAGGTGACGAGTCGTTCAGCACGAACCGGGCCCAAAAAGTTGGCTAATGGAATGGTAGCGTAGGACCGAAGCAGGTCAGCTCAGCCCCATGAACTTCTGGCACCGCATGGGCTCGAGCGGCGCGAACGGCTGCCCGGCACGCTCAACAACTACGGTCGTGAGTTCGCCGTCTCGCCGCAGGCCGCGCGTCCCACGATTCCGGTGGAAACGGCAGTGAGATGACACAGCCGCACCGGAGCGGCGGATGCACACATTGCCGCGAGGAATAGCCGACCGGTGGAACTGAACAGCGGAACCGGTAGCGCACGAAAACGGTTTAATGAAAAACGGAGAGCCTTCCTTGCCAGCACGAATAGAATCATCGCGATCCGGCACATGGCGCGCCACCCGCGACTTCGGACGGGCGGTGGGTGGCGCTCTGATTTTCTCCCTGCCGATGCTGATGACGATGGAACTGTGGTGGCTCGGCTTCTACCTCGATCGGCTGAGGCTGTTGATCCTGCTCTTAACCACTTTGCCGGCGCTGGTCGTGCTGTCGCGTCATATCGGCTTCGAGCACACGCGCAAATGGCGCGATGATTTGGCCGATGCCCTGATCGCGTTGGGTACTGCAGCGATCGTGTGCCTCACCTTGCTCACCCTCTTCGGCACGATTACTTCCGACATGCCTCCCGACGAAATAATCGGAAAGGTCGTGATTCAGATGGTCCCTGCATCGATTGGCGCGCTTCTAGCAAAAAGCCAGTTCGGCGCGGAATCGGGCGATGGCGATGACACCGAGGAGAAAAACGAGTCTTACGGCGGCGAACTGTTCCTGATGGGTGTGGGCGCGCTGTTCCTCGGCTTTAATCTCGCGCCGACGGAAGAGATGGTTCTCATCTCCTATCAGATGACGGAATGGCATGCGGTGGCGATGGTCATGCTTTCCTTGGTGCTCATGCATGGCTTCGTGTTCGCGGTCGGTTTTGCCGGAGGATCGGAGGTCTCACCGGAAGAACCATGGTGGAGCCCGTTCGTTCGCTTGACCCTCCCCGGTTACATCATCGCGCTGGCGATCAGCCTCTATCTTCTCTGGATTTTCGCTCGCACAGACGGACTTTCCGGTGACAGCGTCGTGATGGCGATGGTCGTTCTCGCTTTCCCGTCCGCTATCGGCGCCGCTGCGGCACGATTGATCCTGTGAGGATGTAGATGAACGACAAGGAGCAAAATCGTTCCGATAGAGGCAGGCCCGTCATCGAGTGGATCTTCGGTTCCGTTTCTGGAGCCGTCGTTGTCGGGCTGGTACTCTTCCTCGGTTACCAGGCGTTGTTCGGAGACACCCGCCCTCCAGATCTTTTCGTGTCGATCGAGGGGGTCCAGGAACTCGATAACGGTACGGTGGTAACATTCGCCGTCGCCAACCGCGGCGACAAGGCTGTATCTGCGGTGACGATATCCGCAGCGGCAGCCGACGCTTCTGGAGGTGCTTCGGAGAAGCAAATCGAATTCGACTATATTGCAGCGCATTCCGTACGGCGCGGGGCCTTCGTCTTTCCCGGGCCGGTTGCCAGCGATGCTCTCCGGATCGGGATCGGTGGCTATGCCGAGCCATAGGCGGCAATCTGTCATCGTGCTCAGCCTGGGTACGTTGACGTCGACGATCCGCGCGGATTCTGCTTCATTGTCGTAACGTCCGGAACTCAGGGTAGCGTTCTCGATCTGCCCGCCAGTTTGAACGGTTCGAGATGGCAGCGTCGTCAAGCATGAAGAGCAGCACTGGTCACCTTTCTCCGGCGAACCGTTTTGCAAACGATCCAGTGGACGTCGCCCGGGCTCTGATAGGCTCGCACCTTCGGTTCAACGGGATCGGGGGCTTCATCGTCGAAACGGAAGCCTACGCGGCGGACGACCCGGCCTCGCACAGCTTCAAAGGCCCCACATTGCGAAATGCGGCGATGTTCGGGCCGCCGGGGACGGCTTATGTCTATCGTTCCTATGGGCTCCACTGGTGTCTCAACGTCGTCTGCAAAGTCGGAAACGCGGTTCTCCTGCGGGCGCTCGAGCCGCGATGGGGCCTGGATGTCATGGCCGCAAGACGCGGCACCGACCTGCCTGCATTGCTGTGTGCGGGACCGGGGCGCCTGGCGCAGGCCCTGGCTGTCGACCACTCGGTCAATGGCCTGTCGTTGCTCGCTCCTCCCTTCGAGTTCAGCTTCCCCGTGGAGCCGGTTCCGATCGTCAGCGGCACGCGCATTGGAATTTCCCGTGCCGCCGACAAACCATGGCGGTTCGGGCTAGCGGGCTCGAGATTTCTCAGTCGGGCGTTTGCCCGCTGAAGGTCCGTTCGAGTTCCTTTCGACGCTTGCCGGGACTGGCCGCAGAATCGGTATCGACGCTGCATCTCCATTGCCGATGACGACACGTTGTTCCGCGCTGACGACGCCCTCGTTGCCGGCCCCATGCCGCGACCGAAGGAACAGCCTTTCGCGTCGTCTGTGATTTCCCCGCCTGCTGTCTTATGGCAGAAAACCGAAGGTGAAATATCCCCAGGTGATGAAAGCCGCTCGCGATGGAGCCCGACGAGCCACGCTCGCCGGGCTCTCATTTTTCTCTTTCAGAGTTGCTTCCGTTCGGAACAATCGGCTTGCCGAAAGGGTTGCGGATAGAACGAATGCTGAAGGAGACGAAGCATGGACCCGCGAAGGAAGCCAGACCGGCAGGACGAGGACGACATCAGGAAAGATGGCCCGTCACTGGAGGAGCAGGACTGGGAGGATATCGGGAGCGGTGCGATCCGGCCCGACAGCACTCCGGAGAATGGTGACTTGAGGTACGACGTTGAGCCTTCGGGCGAGGCGCCCGAGGAGGAAGACGACAACAGCTATCAGAAGAGCGACGAGGCGCTGCCCGAAGATCGGGAGGAAGCCGCCATTAGCCGGAATCCCTCCAGGGAGGGCAGCCGCTTCGACGAGGTCTGACTTTCCTGCCGCCGTCACGATGGGCGGTCATAGATGAGGTTCGGCCTCACTTGCGTCTATATCCTGCTGATTCCTGGATTGCCGCAGACGGTCCCAATTTTGAAGCAGCGCCTCGGCGCGCACTTCACGGTCTGCAGGGATCTCCTCGGTGGCCGCGGAACGGCAGAACTCCTCGGATATTTTCCGCGAGCTCCTGTGGTGTGAATATGCCACATCTGACGGGTTTGGCGCTCATCAGGTGTTCGTCTCGCCCCTAACTGATAATACCCCGGCGCATGACCTACGATGAGGCGCTCGGCGAACTCGCCGAAGATCTGAATGCGGCGGCGCCACGCGTCGCCAATACCAGATACCCCCATTGTATCTGCGCCGCTGCCGAGCGGTGTTTTTTATTGCTGGCAGGCCCTAAACGAAGCGTCCGCTCCAGTACGGGAGCCGGGCTAGCGAGTTCGAGCAAACTCATGGGGTGGCGGATATGTTCGGCCGTTTTCGGCACGGCTCGATATTGTGATGGAACAACCTGTTGTGGCGTCCGTTGCAGCGCATCGGAGATTGCCATGAAGCACGTTCGCACGACCATAGAGGAACTGAGGCGTTACATCGCTCAAAGCGAGGCACGCGCTGACCTTGAGGAGGTTGATGCGCTACTGAGCGTGGCTCTGGAGGAGGTGCGGCGAAAGCTTGCGGCAAAGGAGCGGAGGCCTTTTTAGGCAACCCTGTCCCGACATCCTTTAGTCGGAAGATGCAATGTTGCCGGTCGATGGTGCCGGTGGCTGCCAGCGACTATCACATTCACGCCCGAGGCAGCAAAGGAGGTATCAATGTCCGCCTCCAAGCCTTCAATTCCTGGGGTCTTCTATCCTGATGAGATCGAAGATATGCGGGTCGAGTTGTCGAGCGGTGACGTTCCCAACGAAACCGCTGTCGAGAGAGGCTCGTGCGCAAGAGATCATCTCGCGAAATATGAGCAAGTGCGCCCCCGCGGCCAGCGCCGAAAGAAAGCCGTCGGGCGGAACCCGCTGACGGCTGGCGTCAGCACATAAGATCCGGCTTGAACATGCGCATCAGCACTTCGGACCGGGGGACGAAATGCTGGAACAGCGCGCCGGCGATGTGCACGACGATGGCACCGAGCAGCAGGTTTTTGAGCAGACCATGCACCTCGCCGGCCGCCTCGACGCCGAGAAACCAGGCCACCGAACCGGAAATCGGCAGGAGCAAAAGTAGCAGGTAGATCAACCCATGCACCGCTTCCGCGACGATTTGAAGAAGCCGCGGCTCGTCTGGCGGAGATGAGGGCGCGCCACGTGTCAGCGAAGATAGATTCGGGCCAGCGCGAGGAGGAGCATAAGGCTGCCAGCGGCGATGTGCAGGTATGCCAGGATCGTCGTGTCGGCGTCCGCAACCTCGTCCCCCATCAATAGACGCCACGATTCCTCGATACCGGCATGCGCAAGAAACTGGAACGCGACCAGAACGACGACAATCCAGTGCAGCGCCACCTGCGTCGGCGAATAACCGGTCATGCTTCTGGCCATTCATGAATCTTCTGTTCGGGGATCGCAGCACGTGGTGGTGACCGCAGCGGCGGAACCTTCTCAGGGCAATCCTGTTACCGTTCAGGTCATGGAGAGGAAAGGTGGCACGCTCGCGATTTTCAAGACGGCAGATTATGACGGCATCGCTGCTCTGCAGCGGGGCTCTTCTCGCATCGAGCGCGGTCGCCCGGAATCTTCCGCACGGTATGCCGTGGGTCTCCGGTACATCCCCGTCTCCCCGTGGCTTCGAGGGAGCACGCTTCTTCACCGCGGCGGAACGTCGGTGCGTGGACGCGCTTGTCGCCAGGCTGATCCCGACGGACGACCTGGGTCCGGGTGCGCGCGAGGCCGGGGTCGTCGATTTCATCGATAACCAGCTCGCGGGTTCGTTCGGCCGCGGCGAGCGCTGGTATATGAAAGGTCCGTTCGCCGTCGGGCTCAAGACGCAGGGCTATCAGGGCGAACATCCTCCCGCCGGACTCTACCGCGCCGCCATTGCCGCGCTCGACGATCATTGCCGCGAGCGGTTCGACGGCCGTGCGTTCGCCGAACTCGACGAAAAAGATCAGGACGCGCTTCTCGGCCAACTGGAGGACGAGGAACTGGAGTTCGAGGGCGTGTCGGCGACGGCCTTTTTCGAGATGCTGCAGGCCAACACCGTTGAAGGGTTCTTCTGCGATCCGATCTATGGCGGCAACCGTGACATGGTCGGCTGGCGCCTCGTAGGATTTCCCGGCGCCCGCTACGACTACCGCGACTATCTCGACCATGACGGAGATCCGATCTCGATCGAGCCGGTCGGCCTTGCGGGCCGGGCGGCCTGGAATGTCGATTGAACCCACCCACCCCCGGAAGGGCGGCAGGCAAGGAGGAACAGGATGGCCCGCAAGCTTCCACCCGTCGACGTGGTACTGGTCGGCTTCGGCTGGACGGGTGCGATCCTCGCGCAGGAACTGACGGAAGACGGGCTGGAGGTGCTGGCCATCGAGCGCGGCGGGTGGCGCGACACCCCCAGCCACTTTCCCACCACGGTCGCACAGGACGAGTTGCGTTGGTACTGGCGCAAGGAGATGTTCCAGTCCACGGCGCGCGAGACGCTGACCTTCCGCAACAACCGAAGCCAGACGGCGCTGCCGATGCGCCGCTGGGGCTCGTTTCTTCCCGGTGAGGGAGTGGGTGGCGGCGGGGTGCACTGGAACGGCCAGACCTGGCGTTTCCTGCCCAGTGACTTTCTCGCGGCCAGCCACAACATCGAGCATTACGGTCCGATGCGAGCGGGCATGACGGTGCAGGACTACGGCCTCACCTACGAGGAACTCGAACCGCACTACGACCGCTTCGAGAAGCTGTGCGGCATCGGCGGCAAGGCCGGCAACCTGAACGGCGAGATCGTTGAGGGCGGGAACCCGTTCGAAGGTCCGCGCAGCGCGGAGTATCCCAACCCGCCGATGCACATGACCTTTTCGCAACAACAATTCGAAGCCGCGACGAAGGAGTTTGGGCTGAAGCCATTTCCGGGCCCCTCGGCAAACATGACGGAGCCTTACGTCAATCCCCTCGGCTGCCAACTGGCGCCGTGCAGCTATTGCGGCTTCTGCGAGAAATACGGCTGCGGCAACTATTCCAAGGCGAGTGCGCAGACGACCATCCTGCCGGTCCTGATGAAGAAGCCGAATTTCACGCTGAAGGTCCACAATGAAGTCTTCCAGGTGAAGCTCGATTCAACCGGCCGCCGCGCAACAGGCGTTCTCCATGTGGACCAGAACGGAGAGGAATACGAGCAGCCGGCGGACCTCGTGATCCTGTGCGCATACCAGCTTTCCAACACGCGCCTGATGATGCTGTCGGGGATCGGCGAGATCTACGATCCGGCGACGGGCGAGGGGCTGGTCGGCAAGAATTATTGCTATCAGGTCATGTCTGGCGCCGATGTTTTCTTCGACGACAAGCACACCAACGAGTTCGTCGGCGCCGGCGCGCTCGGCATGTGCGTCGACGAATACAACGGCGACAATTTCGACCACTCCGGGCTGGGCTTCATCGGCGGCGGCTACATCTCGTGCTGGACGACCCACAAC